>PLYG01000332.1 GCA_003153335.1 Betaproteobacteria bacterium
GCGAGCCGTGCGTCAGGTGGCCGCCGTGCGCCAGCGACATTCCCAGGATGGTGTCGCCGGGCTTGAGTACGGCAAAGTACACGGCCTGGTTGGCCTGCGAACCGGAATGCGGCTGGACGTTGGCGTACTCGGCGTGGAATAGCTTCTTGACCCGGTCCAGCGCGAAGTTCTCGGCGATATCGACGAATTCGCAGCCGCCGTAGTANNCGCTTGCCCGGATAGCCTTCGGCATACTTGTTGGTCAACTGCGAACCCTGCGCCTCCATCACCGCTTGGCTGACATAGTTTTCCGAGGCGATCAGCTCGATGTGATCTTCCTGGCGGTGGTTCTCGGCAGCAATTGACTGCCAGAGTTGAGGATCGGTGCGGGCAAGGGTATCGGCGCGGGAGAACATGACGGAGTCGGTCGGGTGGGCGAATAGGGATTTTAGCATCCCCGGGTGTTTAGGCAGGTGCCGTCAATATGCGTACAATTCAAGCGGCAGGAAGCGTCGATACGGGAAGCATCCGCGCAGGATGCCATTGCACATTTATTGGGAACGGATATGCCTGGCCTCCTTTACGAGCAATTCACGGTGGGAATGGTCTTCGACCATCCCTGGACACGGACCGTCACCGAAACAGACAACGTCCTGTTCTCGACAATGACCATGAATCCGCAACCGCTGCATCTGGACGCGCATTTCGCGGCGACGACGGAGTTCGGACGCCCGCTGGTCAACAGCCTGTTTACGCTGGGACTGATGATAGGCATGTCGGTCAACGACACCACGCTAGGCACCACCATCGCCAACCTCGGGATGACCGATGTCGGCTTTCCCAAGCCGGTATTTTACGGCGACACAATTCATGTGCGCACCAAGGTCATCGCCTTGCGCGAGTCCCGGTCGCGTCCGGAAGTCGGCATCGTCGAGTTCGAGCATACGGCGTTCAACCAGAACAACGACATGGTTGCCATCTGCAAGCGCCATGCGATGATGAAACGGTTGTCCTGAGTTTCCCTTGCCCCGCTCCTACCTTTTCGTCCCAGGCGACTCCGAAAAAAAACTGGCCAAAGGCCTGGCCGGCGACGCCGACGCGTTGATCATCGACCTGGAAGATGCGATCGCCCCGTCGAACAAGGACGTCGGCCGGCAATTGACGGCGCAGTTCCTGGCCCGCCAGCGGGGCGCACGGGCGCGGCTCTGGGTCCGGGTCAACGCGTTTTCGACCAGACTGACAGAGGCCGACCTCGCCGCCGTCGTCGCCCAGCGGCCCGCCGGCATTGTCTTGCCCAAGTGCGACGGGATCGAGCACGTCGAGCGGCTTAGCCGTCTGCTGAGCGCGCTCGAATCCCAGCACCGCCTGCCGGAAGGCGCAATTCGCATCATCGGCATCGTGACCGAGACCGCCGCGTCAGTCTTGAATACGCCCAGCCTGCGCGCAGGACACCCTCGCCTCGCCGGCATGATGTGGGGCGCGGAGGATCTTGCCGCGGACCTGGGCGCTGCCGCCAATCGTGACGCGACCGGGGCCTTTGCAGAGCCGTTCCGCGTGGCGCGGAGTCTGTGCCTGCTCGCGGCCAAGGCCGCCGGCGTCGAGGCGATCGACACCGTGTTCACGGACATCCGCGATCTGGCGAAACTCGAAGCCGAGACCGCCGCCGCCCGGGCGATGGGGTTCGATGCCAAGGCCGCGATCCATCCGGACCAGGTCGCCATCATCAACCGCGTCTACACGCCCGGTGACGAGGAACTGGCGTGGGCGAGGCGCATCGTTGCCGCGTTCGATGCCCAGCCCGATGTTGGCGTTGTGCGTCTCGACGACAAGATGGTGGATCAGCCGCATCTCAAACACGCGCGGCGGTTGCTCGGCGACGGACCACCGAAGGATGCGTCGAGCATAGAGCCGTAGGCCGTAATATATTATTGCGTTCGCCCCATCGAACACTGATTCGTCCGCACCGATTTGGCTCGCGAGCTCCGGGCAAGCGCGCAAGCGCTCAACGAGAATAAAAAGGCCCTATAATGCGCGGGGGATAAAATGCATGGCGCCATACCGAGGCCGTCGTACCCATCTTCGAGGAGGGGATTCGTGAAAGCTCTGCTAAAACTTTCCGGGGTGATCGACCGGTTGAATGAATTTGTCGGCAAGTGGGTGGCCTGGCTGATTCTGGCGGCAGTGGTCGTCAGCGCTACCAACGCGGTCATCCGCAAGATCTTCAGCATGAGTTCGAACGCCTTCCTGGAAATTCAGTGGTACTTCTTCTCCGCTGTCTTCCTGCTCTGTGCCGGATATACGATGTTACGCAACGAGCATGTGAAAATCGACGTGTTCCTCCACATGTATTCCAAGCGCAAGCAGATCTGGATCGACATCATCGGGATCGTGTTTTTCCTGTTTCCGTTCGTCGTGGCGGTGGTCGTGCTGTCGTGGCCGCTGTTTGTCGAAGCGCTGAAGTCCGGTGAAATGTCGCAGAACGCGGGGGGCCTGATACGCTGGCCGGTCTTCATGCTGCTCCCGGTGGGCTTTACCTTGCTGGGCATCCAGGGGATATCGGAACTGATCAAGCGCTTCGCTTTCCTGAAAGGGCTGATCGAGGATCCCACCCGCAAGAAACTACAGAAGACCGCCGAGCAGGAACTGGCTGAAGCAATTCTTGCGCGCGCCCAGGGAGAACAGAAATGACGGCCTTCCTCGCAGCCAATCTGGCGCCGATCATGTTCGCCTCGCTGGTGGTCTTTTTGCTCTTTGGCTATCCGGTTGCGTTCGGGCTGGCCGCGTGCGGGATCTTCTATGCCATCGTGGGGATCGAACTCGGCGCCCTTCCCGCCTCGCTGTTCCAGGCCCTGCCGCTGCGCATTTTCTACATCATGGGCAACGACACGCTGCTGGCGATTCCTTTTTTCACGTTCATGGGATTGATACTTGAACGAAGCGGCATGGCCGAGGACCTGCTGGAGACGATCGGCCAGATTTTTGGCCCGATCCGCGGCGGCTTGGGATATGCCGTGATCTTCGTCGGCGCCATGCTCGCGGCGACCACCGGCGTCGTGGCCGCGTCGGTTATTTCGATGGGTTTGATCTCCTTGCCCATCATGCTGCGTTATGGGTACGACCGGCGTCTGGCCTCGGGCGTCATCGCCGCGTCCGGCACGCNNGGTCGGCGACATGTACAAGGGCGCGTTCATTCCAGGTTTCACGCTGGCCGCGATGTACGCGGCTTATGTCCTGATAGTAACCATGGTCAAGCCCCAGTGGGCGCCCGCGCTGCCGCTGGAGGCCCGATCGATACGCGAAGCCGATGGCTCCAGCGGCATGAAATCCCTGGTGGTGCTGTTGCTCATCAGCACCATTGCCAGCGTGACCTTCGCTAAGCTCTATCCGCCCGGTCCGTTCGACGAAATGCTGGTGTTGTCGCTGTTCTTTGGCGTCCTGGTCGCGTTCGTGCTCGCGCTCATCAACAAACTGACCAAGCTCAACCTGCTCTCGCATGTCGCCGAGCGCGTCACGTTTGTGCTGATTCCGCCGCTGGCGCTGATCTTCCTGGTGCTGGGAACGATCTTCCTGGGCATTGCCACACCTACCGAAGGCGGCGCCATGGGCGCATCCGGGGCGCTGATCATGGCGCTGGCGCGCAAGCGCCTCACCTGGCATTTGCTCAAACAGGGGATGGACACGACGGCCAAATTGTCGTGTTTCGTGCTGTTCATCCTGCTGGGATCGACGACCTTCAACCTGGTCTTCCAGGGAGTCGACGGCTCGAAATGGGTTGAACACCTGCTCACGGGGCTGCCCGGCGGCCAGCTTGGCTTCCTGATCGTGGTCAACATACTGGTGTTCGTGCTGGCGTTCTTTCTCGACTTTTTCGAACTCGCCTTCATCGTCGTCCCGCTGGTCGGGCCGGTCGCGGAAAAACTCGGCATCGACCTGATCTGGTTCGGCGTCCTGCTCGGCGTCAACATGCAGACCTCGTTCATGCATCCGCCGTTCGGGTTTGCCTTGTTCTACCTGCGCAGCGTTGCGGCAGTCGAGTCTTACAAGGATCGCCTCACGGGCAAGATGATGGAACCCGTGACGACAGGCCAGATCTATTGGGGCGCCGTGCCGTTTGTAATCATTCAGATCATAATGGTGTCGCTGATCATCGCCTTCCCCGGCCTGGTCAGCGGTGGTCTGGACAAACCGAAAGACATCGATCTCGAAAAATTCCGCATAGAGATCCCGGTTGACCCGAAGCAGGACAGCACGCCACCACGCAATCCGAACGACATGTTCAAGATCGAGCCGAAGAGCGATGCAGGGGGTGGCTCCACCGCGGCGGCCCCCGTCGGGGGCGAGACCAAAACAACCGATGCAATGCAGTCGGTCCTCGATTCGATAAAGAAAGACGCGGAGCAGAAAAAATAACAGCACCCCTTGTCCCCCAAAAAAACCCGGCACGAAGCCGGGTCTTTTTTGCCCTGCGAATGGGCCGATTCAGCTTACCATTTCTGCGCCTGCATGAATCTGTCGAAGGTGGATTCGGTGAACTGGAACCACAGGTTTTCGTCAGCGCGGAATTTGGCCAAGTCCTCGTAAATCTTTTTCCAGCCCGGATTCTTCGCCGACAGATCTGCATACAGTTCCAGCGAATTCTTGAGCGCGCTGTCCATCACATCCTTCGTGAACGGGAACAGCTTGGCGCCACCCGTGGCCACCAGCCGCTTGAGCGCGGCCGGATTGCGGGCATCGTACTTGGCGACCAAATCGACGCCAGCGTGGGCGCACGCGCTTTCCACGATCGCCTTATAGTCGGCAGGCAACGCTTCCCAGGCTTTGATATTGACGTAGAAGGTCAGCGCGGGACCGCCTTCCCACCAGCCCGGGTAGGCGTAGTACGGGGCGACCTTGTTCAACCCCAGCTTTTCGTCATCGTAGGGACCGACCCACTCGGCCGCATCGATCGTGCCCTTCTCCAGCGCGGGGTAAATGTCGCCGCCCGGAATGTTCTGGGCCACGCCACCCATCATCCCGATCACCTTGCCGGCAAAGCCGCCGATCCGGAACTTGAGGCCCTTGAAGTCGGCGACCGACTTGATTTCCTTGCGGAACCAGCCGCCCATCTGCGCGCCGGTGTTGCCGCCGGGAATGTTGTAGATGTTGTGGCCCGCGAAGAACTCGCGCAGCAGCTTGCCGCCATTGCCTTCATACAGCCAGCCATTCATCTGGCGTGCATTCAGCATGAACGGAATCGAGCAGTCCAGCGCGAACGTGTCATCCTTGCCGAAGTAGTAATACGACGCGGAGTGGCCCATTTCGACCGTTCCATTTTGGACCGCGTCGATGACGCCCGGCGTTGGAACCAGTTCGCCGGAAGCATGAGTCGATATCTGGAACTTGCCGCCGGTCATCGCCCCCACCAGCTTGGCGAAGACTTCGGAGATGCCGTAAAGCGTATCCAGCGACTTGGGGAAGCCGGAGGTCAGCCGCCAACGCACGGCCGGGGTTTGCCCGATGACTGCGGGCGCGCCGAGTATCGCCGCGCTGCCTGCCGCACCGACCGCGGCTTGTTTCAGAAACGAACGTTTGTCCACAAAATCCTCCTAGATTGGCATGGAAGGGAAATCGGATGTTGCCGGGCCAGATTATAGTTCAAATAATTGATAATCTGCCGGTTTGCGAGACTAACATGATCACGAGCCCGCGATGGTCATGTTGTCGATCAGGATCGAGCCCGTCTGCCGGGCGCCGCGCCGATCCACGTCGTTGCCGACGGCCACGATCCCGCGATAAATGTCCCGCAGATTGCCGGCAATGGTGATTTCCTCTACGGGATAGGCGATCTGCCCGTTCTCGACCCAGAAACCCGCCGCGCCCCGCGAGTAGTCGCCGGTCACCGGGTTGACGCCTTGCCCGAGGAGTTCGGTCACCAAGAGGCCGGTGCCCATCCGGCACAACATCGCTTCGAAATCGTCGTCGCCGTGGCCGACCAGCAAGTTGTGCGCACCGCCTGCGTTGCCGGTAGTCGTCAGTTCGAGCTTCCTCGCCGAATAGCTGCCCAGGAAGTAACCCTGGACCACGCCGTCCCGGACGACATCGCGCGCCACGGTCGCCACGCCTTCATCGTCAAACGGAGCGCTCGCCACGCCGCGCGGCAGGTGCGGCGATTCGCTGATCCGGATGTGGGGCGCGAACACCGCCTGCCCGATGCTGTCGAGCAGGAACGAGGACTTGCGGTACAGGCTGCCGCCGCTGACCGCGTTGACAAAATGGCCGATCAGGCCGGAGGCGACCGGCGCCTCGAACAGCACGGGGGCCGACCGCGTGGTGAGCTTCNNGCTTCTTCGCATTGAGCCGGCGGACGCTGCGGTCGCCTGCGGCGCGGCCCACGGCTTCGGCCGCTTCCAGTTCACCGGGCAGGCGGCTGGACGTGTACCAGTAGTCGCGCTGCATCGAGCCGTTGTCCTCGGCGATCACCGAACAACTGATGCCGTGCCGCGAACTGCGGTAGCCGCCGGAAAAGCCCAGCGTATTGGCGTAGACGAATTCGCCTTCGTGCGCGGAAACCGTCGCGCCCTCGGAATTGGTGA
>PLYG01000254.1 GCA_003153335.1 Betaproteobacteria bacterium
GCCCTGCGCGAGAGCGAAGCGCGCTTTCGCAGCCTGACCGCCCTGTCCGCCGATTGGTACTGGCAACAGGACGAAGCGCTGCGCTTCACATCGCTGTGCAACGGCACCGAAATCAAGGCTGGCCTGCATCCCGAGCACGATCTTGGCAAGACCCGTTGGGAGCTGAGCGGCGTCGGCGAAGCGGATTGGCAAACACACCAGGCAACGCTGGTTGCGCGCAAGCCCTTTCGCGATTTCGAGTTCAAGCGGACGTTCCCCGACGGCAGCGTTCGCGATTCCTGTATCAGCGGCGAGCCGATCTTCTATCCCGATGGAAGGTTTGCGGGTTACCGTGGTATCGGACGCGACATCACTGAACGCAAAGGCGAAGAGCGCATTCTCGCGCTCGAACACCGGGTCGCCCGCAGTCTTGCCGAAGCCGGCACGACCCCGATGGCGCTCGAAGCCGTCATTCGTGCCGTCTGTGAAATACAGGGTTGGGCCTGCGGCATTTATCTCGACGCGGACGACGATGCGAGTGTGCTGCGGGTCAGCCATTTCTGGGCGGTGCCGGGCGGCAAGGGCCAGGAATTCTTCGCGAAAGGACAGGATCTCCAGGTGGCCCGGGATGCCGGGGTGTCCGGTCAGGTGTGGCGATCGGGCCAGCCGCTCTGGATCCCGGACATCAGCGCCGATGCCCGTCCGCAGCGGCGGGACCTCATCCTTGAGTTCGGCGCCCGCGGCGCCTTCGCTTTTCCGGCCACGCTGGGAAGCAACATAGTCGGCGTGTTTCTTTTCTTCAGTGCCACGGTGCGTGAACCCGATGAGCGGCTGCTGGCCGCGGCGCGCATCATCGGTGGCCAGGTCGGCCAGTTCCTGCAACGCCGGCGCGCCGAAGAAGCGCTGCGCGAAAGCGAGGCGCGTTACCGCGCGTTGACCGAGCTGTCTGCCGATTGGTACTGGGAATTCGACGAACACCAGCGATTCACCCGGGTGTCGGGCGGCGTCGAGAGGCATACAGGCGTCCGCACGAGCGCGATCCTGGGCAAGACCCGCTGGGAGATGGTGACAGACTACGATCCACAGCGGCGTGTTGCGCTGGACGCCGACATCAACGCGCGGCGGCCGTTCCATGATTTTGAATACCGTCGCAGCGGCGCCGATGGCGTGCTGCGCGACGTGCAGCTCAGCGGCGAGCCGATGTACGACGAGTCCGGCCGCTACCTCGGGTACCGGGGGGTCGGTCGCGACGTTTCCGAGCGCAAGCTTGCCGAGGACCAGCAGCGCTTTCAGGCCTTGCTGCTCAGTACCGTTGGCGATGCGGTGATCGCGACCGACACCGACGGCAAGATCAACTATTGGAATGCATACGCGGAGCAACTCTACGGCTGGTCCGCGGCCGAGGCAGTCGGCGCTAACGTCCTGGAGATCACCCGGGCCGGCGAGAGCCGGATCGAGGACCTGGCTGCGATGCGGCAGGTGGCCATCGGTCGCGTCTGGCGGGGCGAAACGCTGGCCCGGCGGCGCAATGGTGAAACGTTCCCCGCCCAACTCACGCTGGCGCCGATACCGGATGCAGGCGGCTTGCTGACCGGGCTGATCGGCGTTTCGCGCGACATCAGCGACCTGAAAGGAGCGGAGAAGGAGATCCGCGACAATGCCCGGCAACAGAGCGTGATTGCGGCGTTCGGCCAGCGCGCGTTGGCCAGCACTGGTCTGGACGAGGTTCTCGAGCGAGCCGCGCTCGCGGTAGGCGAGGGTCTCGACGTCGGCTTCTGCAAGATTTTGCAACTTACGCCGGACGGGCAAGCGCTGGTCGCCAAGGCCGGTTTGGGCTGGGAGGAGGGATGGCTGGACCGGCATGTTGTCCAGGCCGGTTCCGGTACCCAGAACCGCTACGTGCTGGACGCGGGCGAGGCCGTGGTCGTCGACGACTTCCCGTCCGAGGCACGGTTCGTGCCCGCCGAGTTCGTGGCCCTGCATGGCCTGCGCAGCGGCGTCAATGTCGCCATCGGCGGCGGCGGCGGGCTCTTCGGCGTGCTGAGCGCGTATTCGCGCGACGCCGGCCGCTTTCTGCCGGGAAGCGTCGATTTTCTGCAGAGTATCGCGAACATCTTGGCGACCGCGATCGATCGTCGCGCCGCCGAGGAAAAGGTTGCCTATCTGGCGCAGTTCGACTCGCTCACCGGCCTGCCCAATCGCAATCTGCTGCGTGACCGCCTCGCCCACACCATGGCGCAAGCCGCGCGCCAGCACTGGTGCGTCGGTGTGCTGTTCATCGATCTCGACGGATTCAAGGACGTCAACGATACCTTCGGGCACGGCTCTGGCGACGAGTTGTTGATGCGCGTCGCGCAGCGGCTGGCCGACTGTATAAGCGACGGCGATACGGTCGGCCGGCAGGGCGGCGACGAATTCGCGATCGTGCTCTCCAACATGGCGAAGGCGGACGACGCCAACGTCGTGGCGCAACACGTGCTCAAGGCGCTTGCCCGCCCATTCGACATCGGCGGTAACGAAGTCCGGGTGACGGCCAGCCTCGGCATTTCGATTTACCCCGGCGATGGCGACACGCCGGAGCTGTTGCTGAAGAATGCCGACACCGCGATGTACCGGGCGAAGGGCGCCGGTGGTCGGCGCCTGGAACTGTTCGACGAGCGGCTGCGCCGCGAGCTCAGCGAACACCACGAGCTCGAGGGTCGGCTGCGCGACGCGCTGCCCCAGCACGAGCTGCTGCTCGCCTATCAGCCGATCCTGCGACTCGCCGGCGGCCAGGCGCTCGGCGTCGAGGCGCTCGTGCGC
>PLYG01000286.1 GCA_003153335.1 Betaproteobacteria bacterium
AAGGCAGGCCACGGCAGCCCGATGCACGGCCCAAGCGCGGGATTTTCGGGCATTTGACCATGCGAACGCGCGGTTGACACGGGTGCAGCGGCTGCCGATACTTGCTGCCGATACTTGCAGGAGGGCGCTTGAAATCGCTATCTTTACTATCAACCGCGCTCGCGCAGCCGGCGCTCTACCGAGAGCAGGACTGCATTGACGCTGGCCGCAAAGATGACCAGCAGCAGCGTCACCGCCATGATAGTGCGCATGTTGTGGACACCCATCGCCTGCAGCAGCAGGAAGCCCAGGCCGCGCTGCGCGCCGAACATTTCGCCCAGCAAGGTGCCTACAAGAGTCAACGAAAAACCGACCCGGATGCCGGTGACGATTTCAGGTAGCGCCGCGGGCAGCAATACGTCCCTGATCAGCGCGGCGGGCGGCAGACGCATCACCTTTGCCGTTCGGGTATAGACCGGCTTGAGGTTGCGGATCGCGTTCATCGCGAACAGGGAAATCGGCACGATGCCCTGAATCGCGCCGAACGCGACCTTCGCCGGCATGCCGATTCCGAAGACCAGCAGAATGACCGGATAGAGCGTGACCTTCGGTATCGAATAGAGCGCCACCAGGATAGGCTCGCCGACTTCGCCGGTCAGCCGATGCGCGCCGAGCGTCGTCCCGATGGCGAGCCCCAGCACTACCGCGATGGTGAAGCCCTGCGCGAACGCCAGCAGCGTCTCCTGGACATGCGGCAGGAAGCGCGGGTCCTGCAGCATGCCGGACAAGTGCCGCAGCGTCGACACCGGAGAGGTCAGCGCGACGTCGCCGGCGCACCAGTACAGCGCCTGCCACGCGGCAAGCACGATCGCGATCAGTGCCAGCGGATCGCGCCAGCGGGTCATGACACGCTCGATCGCCGCGCCAGGAGCTTCCGCTCCCAGGCGTAGAGCGACATGTTGATCACGGTGGCGATGGTCAGGATCAAAAAGATCAGCGGGTACATCACGCGGTTGTCGAAATTGTTGTACGCGTACGAGATTTCGTAACCGATGCCGCGGCTGGAGGTGATGAATTCGGCGCCGATCACGCCGACGAACGAGTACGCGACGCACAGCTTGAAGCCGGTGAAAATGTACGGCGCCGCAAACGGCAGGCGCACTTTTACCGCGGTGGCGACCGGCCCCAGCCGGTGCATGCGCGCGACCTTGAGCAGGACCGGCGGCACCCGATCGAGACCATTCAGCGTATTGATCAGCACCGCGACGATGGCCAGCAGAAAACCAACTGCAATCTGCGGCAAATCGCCAAGCCCGAAAATAACCATCAACAGCGGATAGAAGGCGTAGACCGGAATCGCATAGTAAGTGGCGAACAGCGGGTCGAGAATCCGCCGAAGTCCCGGCACCTGGTGCAGGATGATCGCCAGCAGCGGACCGATCAGCATCGCCGCTAGAATCGCGACCGACACGTTGCGCAGCGTCACCATGATGTCCGCCGAAAACCGGCCCGAGAGCAGGATCTCGATCAGCGAACCCGCGATGGTCGAAGGCGGGATCATCGTGAAACCGGAAATCACGCCGGTGCGGCAGAGCAATTCGAGCAGGCCGAATGCCACGATGATCACAGCGGTACGGATGCGGCCGGCGTAGCGCATACGCGGCTACTTGTGCCCCATCGAGCGCAGCGATTCCGCCCGCAGCAGGGTCCAGATGCGGCTGGTCAGCAGACCGAACGCCGGGTCGGACACGATGGTGCTGTCGCGCTCGCGCGGCCAGTCGGTGCTGACCACGTCCATGAACGTTCCGGGCCGCGCCGACATGATGCCCACGCGATCGGCGAGCATCGCCGCTTCATCGATCGCATGGGTGATCAGCAGTATTGTCGCGCCGGTCTCGCGCCAGAGCCGCAGCAATTCGTCGCCCATCAGCAACCGGGTTTGCTGGTCGAGCGCGCCGAACGGTTCGTCGAGAAGTATCAGGCGCGGCTTGAGCACCAGGGTGCGCGCAATGCACACCCGCTGGCGCATGCCGCCCGACAACTGCGCCGGATACGCACTCGCGAATTCCTTCAGGCCCATGAAGTCGATGGCGAATTCGGTGCTCGCCCGCACTTCGTTCGCAGTACGCCCTTCCTGGCGCAAGCCGAACGCGATGTTGTCGTACACGGTCAGCCAGGGAAAGCTCGCGTCTTCCTGGAACACGACGCCGATGCCATCCGGGACCTGCGCATAGACCGGCTTGCCCTCGAACGTCACGGTACCCGCCGACGGCGCGACCAGGCCGGCCATCACGTCGAGCAACGTCGACTTGCCGCAGCCCGATGGGCCGACAACGGCGAAGAACTCGCCTCGCGCGAGATCCAGGCTCACCGGCCCCAGCGCATGCAGCGCAGGCCGGCCCGCGCGCGGCGGATAGATCCGCGTGACGTCGCGCAGCGAGGCGTGTGCGCCCGCCGCCGGCGCGGCGGTCATTTCGTCTTCTTGCTCTTCAGGTCGTCGGGCAGGAAGGATTCGTCGATCAGCTTCGACCAGTCGACATCGCCCTTCACGGCGCCGACCAGTTTTTGCGCGCGGATCATGTTGTTCATCGTGTCGATACGCAAGTCCCCCGGTCCCCAGTACGGCACGCCGCCCTTTTTCTCCGACGCGAGCAGCGCGCGGACGACCTTTTCGGTGACCACCGGATCGAGGTTGTAGACACGGGCGATAATGGCCGAGGCTTCCGTCGGATTGGAATTCATGAATTCGACCGCCTTGCGCCGCACCTTGAGCACGCCGCGTATGAAATCGCCGCGTGTCTTCGCCGCTTCGCCGGTCGTAACGCCGACCACGTTGCTCAACGCAGGCAACACCTCAGGCGCGGAGGCGACGATCTTATACTTCCCCGGGTTCGCCGACCACATCGGTTCGGTGATTGGCACCACGTCCATGCCGCCCAGTTCGAGCTGGGTCAGACCCGCGCCGAAACCGCCGGTGCGGCTTAACTTCACGTCGGCCGGAGCGATCCCGGCGGCCTCGAGCAACAGGTAGTCCAAAGCTTCGCTGGTCGACCCCGGATTGGTGAAGCCGACGCGCTTGCCCTTCAGGTCCTTCATCGAAGTGACCGGTGAATTGGGCAGCGCGACCCAGACGAATTCCGCGACCGTGTGCACGTCGCCGCTGATCACCTTCAGATCGGCGCCGCCCTGCACCGCCGTCACCACGGCGGACGGCGCCGCCTCGCCGAAAGCGAGTTTGCCGCCGAGCAGATTGCGAATCGTGCTGCCGCCTCCGTCGGAACTCAGTATCCCGTCGACGCTGACCCCGAACTCCTTGAAGTATCCTTTTTCCATCGCGACCGCAAACGGCATGCCGTTGGGTGACGTGCCGTAGTTTGAAACCACGATTTGTTCGGCAAGGGCAGCGGCGCTGCCAAAAAGTGCTGCGCAGCCCAGTACCAGCGCGGCCACGAGCCGGGGCGCGCGAGGGGATGACCATTGCGAGTACCACATGGGTGTTCCTCCTATTTCGGCAATCCGGGAGTCGGACAGCCAATTAGCCAGACGCGCTTGCGCATCGCGGCGCCCCGTCTTCGATCGAATGGTCCGAAGTGCACGGGGCGATTACGCAGCGCGCCATATCGGGCGCTACCGCGGTCGAATCATTCTACCCCCGATCAAGCAGCGGCCGGCAACCGGCCCATCGCTCCCTCACCGCAGTTCTGGCGCCAGGGGAATTCCAGCGGCCGTAGGATGGATCGAGCGAAGCGACACCCATCATCGTCGAATCGCCCGCAACCACATTCCGTCGTAGGCGTTCGCTACGGCGCTCTCGCCGCGCCCGCCAAAGAGAATCTCGCTCGCGGCTATACTGTCGTGTGGCGATGCGCCCGGACCAGGAGACAGAGCAGATGGAAATCAGCAATGCGACCCTTGTAGAGCGGCTGCAAAAGCTCAGCTCCTCGGTGGTCAGCGACGTCTTCGACGTTTGCGGCTATAAAAAATCGTAGCTGGTCTCAATGCCGGCGCGCCGCGTGAACGGGTTTTTGCGGCGAATCCGCGCTTTGATCATATTCGCCGTTTGAAGTGAGAAAATGGGGACAACTCCGTTCTCCCCCGGGAAGAAGGGCTGGGGATGAGGGAGGCTGGTGCGCCGCGATGCAATTGACGTACGCGACGAGTCGATCTCCCTCGCCCTCAATCCCTCTCGCCGAGGGAGAGGGAAGCAACTCGTCGCATGACTGAGCGCGTGGATTGCGTGGTGATCGGCGCCGGCGTGGTCG
>PLYG01000317.1 GCA_003153335.1 Betaproteobacteria bacterium
GTTCATGGCGCATCATCAGGGCATGTGCCTGCTGTCGCTGGCGTATTTGCTGCGCAACCGTCCGATGCAACGGCGATTTGCATCGGATCCGCAGTTCCAGGCGACCATGTTGCTGCTGCAGGAGCGCATCCCCAGGGTCACCGCGCTTTTTCAGCAACCGACCACGCTGTCCGACATTCGGGCGACCACCAGCGGCCCCGAAATGCCGATGCGGGTTCTTGCCACCGCGGATACGCAGATTCCCGAAGTACAGTTGCTCTCCAATGGCCGGTACCACGTCATGGTCACCAACGCCGGCGGCGGTTACAGCCGGTGGAAAGACCTCGCCGTCACCCGCTGGCGCGAGGACGGCACCTGCGACAACTGGGGTACGTTTTGCTATATCCGCGACGTGGCCAGCGGGGAGTTCTGGTCGTTCGCCCACCAGCCCACGCTCAAGCGGGCAACGAGCTATGAGGCGATTTTTTCGGAAGCGCGGGCGGAGTTCCGGCGCCGCGATGCCGTGGAGGGCGGTGAATACGATACGCATACGGAAATCGTGGTCTCGCCGGAAGACGACATCGAGCNNCAATCTGTTTGTGCAGACCGAGATCGTCGCCCAGCGGCACGCGATTCTTTGCACCCGCAGGCCCCGTTCACGGGAGGAGCGGCCGCCGTGGATGCTGCATCTGATGGTGGTGCATGGGGCCGACGTCGGGGAGATTTCATACGAGACCGATCGCGCACGCTTTATTGGCCGCGGGCACACTGTTGCGGCACCGCAGGCGATGCGGACCGCCACCGCGCTCTCGGGCAGCGCGGGATCAGTGCTGGATCCGATTGTCGCCATCCGCTATCGGATCACGCTCGATCCGGACCAGAGCGCGGTGATCGATGTCGTTACAGGCGTAGGCGACACCCGTGACGCGGCCCTGAGCCTGATCGGAAAATACCAGGATCGCCATCTGGCGGACCGGGTGTTCGACCTGGCCTGGACCCATAGCTGGGTGGCGTTGCGGCAAATCAATGCCACGGAGACCGACGCACAACTCTACGGCCGCCTGGCCGGTTCCGTCATTTACGCGAACGCGTCGCTGCGCGCGGCGACCGGCGTACTGGCCAAGAACCGTCGCGGCCAGTCCGGCCTGTGGAGCTACGCCATATCCGGCGATTGGCCCATTGTGTTGCTGCAAATCGGCGACGCGGAAAACATTGATCTGGTGCGCCAGCTCGTCCAGGCGCACGCCTATTGGCGCCTAAAGGGGCTGGCGGTGGACCTGGTGATCTGGAACGAGGACCGCGCCGGCTACCGGCAATTGCTGCAGGAACAGATCATGGGACTGATCGCCGCCGGCATCGAAGCACATCTGATGGATCGCCCGGGCGGAATCTTTGTGCGGCGCGCGGAACAGATCGCGGACGAGGATCGGGTGCTCCTGCAATCGGCGGCGCACGCAATCATTACCGACCGGCGCGGCGGACTTGCCGAACAGATCAATCGCCGCGGCAGCACAGACGCACGCGCTGCGCAGTTGAGTGCGCTTCGCTTCAAACCGGTCCGGGTACGTCGACCCGACCAGGGTCCGGCCGCGAGCCCTGACATTACGGCGGCGCGGCGCGATCTGCTGTTCTTCAACGGACTCGGTGGATTCACTCCCGACGGGCGCGAGTACGTGATCCGGCTAGGGGCCGGACACGTCACGCCGGCGCCGTGGGTCAACGTGCTGGCGAATCAGTATTTCGGCACGGTGATCTCCGAGGCGGGCCTGGCCTACACATGGAGCGAGAATGCCCACCAGTTCCGCCTGACCCCCTGGGACAATGATCCGGTGAGCGATGCCGGCGGCGAGGCGTTTTTCCTTCGCGATGAAGAAACAGGGCAGTTCTGGTCGCCCACACCGCTTCCCTGCCGCGGCACGGCGCCTTATGTCACCCGGCACGGCTTTGGGTACAGCATTTTCGAGCACGCCGAGGAGGGGATCGTTTCGGAACTCACCGTTTACGTCGATCTGGATGCGCCGGTCAAATACGCCGTGCTGAAGGTGAAGAACGACTCGGGGCGGTTGCGCCGTGTCTCGGCCACCAGCTATGTCGAGTGGGTGCTGGGCGAGTTGCGTGCAAATTCGCTGATGCACGTCATTACTGAAATCGATCCGGCCAGCGGCGCGCTATGTGCACGGAATGCTTACAACACCGAGTTCCCCGGCCGGATGGCCTTTCTCGATGTCGACGAAGTCACGCGAACCCAGAGCGTCACGGTGAGCGGCGACCGTACCGAGTTTCTCGGCCGCAACGGCACTTTGAAGAAACCCGCCGCAATGTTCCGCTCGCAGTTGTCGAACAGGGTCGGCGCGGCAATGGACCCGTGTGCCGCGATTCAGGTGGCATTCGATCTGGCCGAAGGACAGGAGCGCGAAATCGTGTTCAGGCTCGGCGCAGGGAGCGACGCCGAGGAGGCGGGGAAACTGACGCATCGGTTTCGCGGTTCCGCGGCGGCCAAGAGCGCGCTGGAAAAAGTCCGGCAGTACTGGCGGCAGACGCTGGGTGCAGTGCAGGTCGAGACACCCGATCCGGCGGTCAATGTGTTGGCCAACGGCTGGCTGGTGTATCAGACCCTGGCATGCCGCGTGTGGGCGCGCAGCGGTTTCTATCAATCAGGCGGCGCATACGGATTCCGCGACCAGTTGCAGGACGTGATGGCNNACGATTATCTGTGGCTGCCGCTGGCCACTGCGCGTTATATCGAGACAACCGGCGACACCGGTGTGCTGCACGAAACCAGCAACTTTCTCGAGGGCCGGCCGGTCGGCGCCGAGGAGGATTCGTATTACGATATGCCCGGCCGGTCCGACAAACGGGGCAGCTTGTACGAACACTGTGCCAGCGCAATTCTCAATGGGCTGCACTTCGGTGAACATGGCTTGCCGCTGATGGGCTCGGGCG
>PLYG01000567.1 GCA_003153335.1 Betaproteobacteria bacterium
ACGTCGGCTCGCGGCCCTACGGCAAGAGTGCGTGGAGCGGCAAGCCCGGCGCCGTCATCAGCGTTTCTCCGGGCGCGCTGGGTGCGTTTGGCGCCAACCATCACTTGCGCCAGTCGCTGGTGTTTCTCAATGTGCCGGCAATGCCGCAGCCCGAGGCCTACATCGGCAATGCCGCCAGCCTGTTCGACGACAAGGGAACGCTCGCCAACGATTCGACGCGCGGCTTTATGCAAAAGTTTCTGCAGGCCTTCGCNNGCCTGAAGCGGATCGGGGGCACAGCGCAGCGGCGTTGCCCGCTGCGCCCGATGCCATCGGCCCGGCTGGTGCCCGTGGCACCGCCTTCCGGGAGGCATCCGGCCAACCCGCGTGTCCGGATTGCCGCGCCGGATTGCAGATGAACATTTCCTTCACCCGGGGCGTGGTGTTCGGACTGATCGCCGTCATCCTCTGGGGCGCGCAATTCCCGATAGCCAAGACCGCGTTCGTGGCGCTGGACACGATCGCGGTCAATGTCGCGCGCTACGGCATTGCAATGGTCGTGCTGACTCCTGTTTTCCTGATGCGCGAGGGGCGCGCCGCATTTGATTACGAAGGGCGCTTCTGGCACGCGTCCATCGTCGGTATCGTCGGCATGGCCGCTTCGGCGCTGCTTGTGTTCTGGGGCCTGAGCTACACCCTGCCCGAGAACGCGGGCGTCATTCTGGCGCTGCAGCCATCGCTGGCGGCGCTTGCCGACTGGTGGATGCGCGGCCGCCGGCCCGCAGTCGGCACCCAGGTCTGCATCGGCCTGGCATTCCTCGGCGTGGTCCTGGTGGTGACCAAGGGCGAACCGCATATTGCGTTAAGCCCGCGCGAGTTGCTGGGCGACCTGCTGATCCTGATCGGCGCGGGCTGTTGGGTGGGCTATACGCTGGCAGCCGCCAGGTTTCGTAACTGGACCTCGATGCGCTTCACGTACCTTACGATGCTGCCCGCCGCGGTTTTCATTGTCGGCTTCGCGGCCGTGGCCTGGCTGACGGGCCTGCTCGAAGCGCCGACGCCGGCGAACGTGTGGTCGGTCGCGCCGCAACTGGCGTACCTGGCGCTGGCTGGTGTCGTCGTGGCGATGCTGCTGTGGAACGCCGGCAATCAGCGCATCGGTGGACTCAACGCCGCGCTCCTGCTGAACCTGATGCCGGTGGTCACGTTCGCGGTGCGGTTTTTGCAGGGGCAGCGCTTTACGATGATCGAGGTGCTGGGTGCGCTGCTGGTGGTCGGCGCGCTGGTCGCCAATAATATGCTGGCGCGCCATGACCGGTCGCGCGCCGACGTCCCCGCGCCGCAGGCCGAACCCTGACGGCGGTCGGCGCAAACTCCGCAAGGCGCGCGCCATGCCGCCCTCAGAACTCAGGTGACTACCGAATCCCGCGCCGCTACGCCGTCTTTGTTGCGGCCCGACAGGCGAGACGGCCAAACCCGGCGCGCGAGCCACAGCAGCCCTAGAAGCGCGATGAAAGCTCCCGGCACGCCGATGATCCAGCGCTCGCGCGTGCGTGCCTTGCCTTGCAGTACGTCCTGCACGAAGCGCTCACCGCGCGTCATCTCGTTGAAGCTCTGCTGATAGGACGCAATGCGCCGTATTTCGTCGTCGGGCAGCGGCGTTCCTTGATAGCGCGCCGCTTTTTCCAGCGCATCGAGCCGGTCCACTTCCTCTTGAAAGCGCATGCTGTCCCGGGCAGCGTTCTCAAAGGCGTCGCGCTCACTGGGTCGTAAAAACTGCGCCGGACCGATCCCCGTTGCCCGTTCGACCAGCGCCAGCAGCGGCTGATCGCCGGTGGGATTGATCATGAGCCAGACACAGGATGACAGGACGGCGAGGAAAACCACCGCAAGCATGGCCTGGACCGCGACGCGCAGGTTCGCCTGTCGTCGCTCGCTGCCAACGAAGAGCAGCACCTTGGCGAGGCCGGCAAGCACAAGAAAACCAGCGAGCGCCGTCACCATGGCGGCACCGGTCGGCAGATCGAGAGCATACGAGCCCGCGAGACCCGTGGCGCAACCCGCTATGCCGACACCCCACGCGATCAGCAACACCACAGGCAGCTTGCCCGAAAAGATTGAGCCGATAACAGCGGGCACGATCAAAAGACTGAATACGAGCAGCACTCCCGCTGTGGTCACCGAACTCGTCACCACGACGCCGAACGACATGAAAAAAGCAAAATCCCAGGTCCAGACTGCGACCTGGGTTCGCCCGGCGGGCGAGGCTTCTCCGGAGACCGCAAGCAGTGGCCGGCGCGCCAGCCAGTGCAGGAAGCCGACGACAGCGTAAAGGGCGGCGAACTTCGCAACGTCCATGGGTTCGACCGTCAGAATGCTGCCGACCAGGATCTTCTTGACGTGTTCCGCTCCCTGCGGCGAGCGATCGACCACCAATATCGTCGCCGCGGTGGCCACCACATAGACGATGCCGACGAAAGCCTCCTGGCTCACAACGCGAGCAAGACTGCGGGTCAGCGTGAGCAGCGCTGCGCCTATTGCGGTGAAGAGAAGGGCGTAGCCAAATCCGGCTGCGCTCGCCGCGGGGTAACCATTGGCGAAGGCGACAGTGGCCCCCAGCGCCGACAACTGCGCGAGGGCGAGGTCGGCAAAGACAATCTTTCGGCGCAGCACGTGCACGCCGAGATAGGCGTGCATGAGCACGAACACGACCGACGCCGCGAACGGGAGGACAAGCAACGCGAGCGCATCACTCATTCAGTGCATTCCGCTCAGGGACTGCGTGCACCCAACGCCTTGGCGAGTGTTGCGACGTTGTAGTCGAACAGCGCCAGATAGTCGTTCGTTCCCTCGAGACTGCCGACCGAGATCGCCAGGCGCACCAGGGGCACCCCCAGCTTCTGTGCCACGAAGCGCGACGCGTCCTCCGGATCAAAGGGCTCGTGCAGGATAGCGCGTACCTGTGCCCTGCGTCCCTCGGAGATCAGTTGGACAAGATGGGCCGGACTGGGCGCAACGCCCGTTTTGGGCTCGATGAAGGCAATGACATTGAGGCGAAAGCGGCGCGCAAAATAGGGCCAGGAGTTGTGATACGCGATGAGTTTTGTCCCGGCGAACGGCGCCAATGTCCGGCTCCAGAGCGTACGCCGCGTCTCGAGTTGGGACAGAAATCCTTCCCGATTCGCCAGGATTCTGTCCCGATGTCCGGGTGCGATGCGGACGAGGGCTTCGGCGATGCCCGCGGTGACGATGATCGCATTCTCGGGATCGAGCCAGTAGTGCGGGTTGGCCATGCCGTGCGCATGGCCGCCTTCGTTAATGATGCTCTGCCCGCGGATCTCGAGCAGCGGGATACCGGCAGAGGCGTCGAGAGTGGCTTCGCCTCCGCGCATCAATCGCTGCTCGCCCGTCTGGTTGACCAACGCGTCCAGCCAGTAGTCATAGCCAAGGCCGACGCGCACCAGCAGGCCCGCGCGCCGCAGTTTGCCGAGGTCGCCCGGACGCGGCTCGAATGCTTCCGGGTCGGCACCAGCCGGCACGATCGATTCCACGGTGACGAGGTCACCGCCGATCACCGCAACGAGTGCGGCGAGATCCGTTGTCGTCGCCACCACACGCATGGCGGCCAAGGCAGGAGCGGCGGCCAGAGCGGTCGCCACCATCACCAGGCCGAAAAGTCCGGCCCGCACGAAGCTACCGGGAGGCCACCCAGGTGCTCTTCGGCACGAGACAGTGCACGGTTTTCTGCGTTCCCGCCGGCACGGCCAGGCGGCAATCCATCACCATGCTGGCCAGTGCGTACGCATCGAGGCGGCTCAACTTTTTCTCGGTCTGCAGGAGTTCGATCATGGCCCAGGCGGCGTCGTCCATGGCCTTGTTGAGATCGGCGTCTTTCCCGACCGTCACAAGGTAGGTCTTGTTTTCGTTTTCCGGCAACGCTTCGATTTTGCGCGCGCCTTTCGCATTCTTCGCGCTGAAGCAATGGATGCCCTTGTTGACGTCGACTACCTGACTCACGCGGCAATCCCACGTTGCCGTCATCATCTTCTCAACCTGTTCGCGGCCGACCTTGCGCTGCTCCGTCAGCAATTTGCCCGTTTCGCTGATGAGGATGTCGAGCGCCTTGTTGAGATCGCGGTCGATGCCGACGGTGATCCAGGCGTCTTTCGTTTCGATTCGCGGCCACTCGAGATTCATGTTCTTGACCACCTCGACGGTAACGTTCATCTCCTTGTATGCGGTCTCGAGTGCGGTGAGGTTGATCTCGCCGTTGCCCTGCGCCGCGTGCGAATCGCCGGTCCAGAGCAGGGCACCATTGACGAAGACCGGAACGTAGAGCGTTGTGCCTTCCGTCATATCGCGGATGTCGAGATTGCCGCCGTAGCGTCCCGGGGGCACCGAACTGTATTGACCGGGCTCGGCACGGGCGACGCCGATGGTGCCGGGAAACGGCGCCAAGGGGATTTCGATCCCAGGGGCAAACTCGGCGATCTTGCGCTCGAGATCGAGGTAGAAATACTTGACCTGCCCCTCGGGAAATTTAGCCGGAAACTGGCCGAACATGCCGGGCACGTTGAAGTTGGTGGCATAGGCGCGGGGCACGATCTTGTTGATGCGCACCTTGAGGACGTCGCCGGGCTCGGCGCCTTCGACATACACCGGACCCGTCAACGTATGCGGTCCGCGGCCGGGAAAGTCGGTGCGCAGTTTCTTGATCTGTTCGATGGTCGTCCCGGGCACTACCTGATTGTGCGAGTGCATCATCGTCTCGAAGACGATCGTATCGCCAGAATTGACATGCAGGACGGGTGGCTGGGCATTGTTGAACCAACCCCATTGCGTCGTTTCCATCGTCGCCGGCAGAAGGTGAACACGGCCGGGATAGCGCTTGGCCGGGACAGCCCGTAGCTGCTCTTGCTCCGGCGTAGAGGCCGGAGCGAAGGGCGCGATGGCGGGCGCGGCCTGGGCGGCGGGAACGGGTGCCGCAGCAGGAACCGGCGTTGCAGGTTGCTGTGCGCTCGCGACCAGGGCGGCGATTGCCGCAACCGAACCGGCGATGACAACAACGCCCGCCCGACGAACGAGAGCGCTCAAGTGGATTAACATCGGTAACCTCCCATAGTCAGTTGTCGCCTGGCGACGTCACGCAGGACAGGCCTCGTGACTATGTTAGCAGATTGAACGTCTGCTTTGCGGCGCCAACACCTACCTTGGGTTAGCTTTGCGTTTCGCGACGCCCCGCGGACTGGCCTTCGCCACGCCACCTTCGGCAGTCGCGCTTCCTTCCGACCCCGCGACCGCCTCTGCGCGCAGCCACGCGATAAACTGCTGTACCTCAACGCGTCCCGCCGCCTGCGCTCCGCTCAGCGCGAAGTATCCGCGGGGCGCGTCGTAGCGTTTCGGAAACGGCATGACCAGTTCCCCGCGCGCCACCGCATGATCGATCAGCGGGCTGCGGCCCAGCGCGACACCCTGCCCGCTCACGGCCGCCTGCAGGAGCAAATCGTACTGGCTGAAGCGCAGGTTGCCCGCCGGTGTCAGGTCGCGCACACTTGAGGAGGTGAGCCAGGTGTTCCAGTCGATCCAGGGCGTGCGGCCCAGCGGGTCCTCCAGATGCAGCAGTACATGGCCCGCGAGATCGGCGAGCCGGCGTAGCGGCCGGGCCCGGTCCCGCAACAATGCCGGGCTCAGCACGGGCACCACGCGTTCGCCGAACAGGCGCGTCGCGTTGGCCGGCGCCCGGTCCTCGGGCGCATAGCGCACCGCAACGTCGATTTCGCCGCGCTCCAGATCCACGATCATGTTATCCGCCGAAACAAACACCTCGACGTCCGGATGGGCCTGCCGAAATTTCGGTAAACGGGGAATCAACCACAGGCTCGCAAAAGGAATCGTCGTCGACAGGCTCACGCGGCGCACCCCGTGCCGGGCGCGTATCGACGCGACCGACCGCGCGAGGTCGGCCAGCACGCTACGCACGACTGGTTGCAGCGCCGCGCCCGCTTCGGTCAACCTCAGTTCGCGATGGCCGCGCACAAACAGCGGATGCCCGATCTGCTCTTCCAGGGTCTTGATTTGCCGGCTGAGCGCGGACTGCGTGAGGAACATCTCCGCGGCGGCCTGCGTGAAGCTCAGGTGGTGGGCTGCCGCGTCAAAGCCTTTCAGAAAATCGAGCGACGGGATTCCGCGTTTTTTTGCATGTATAAACCTCATGGCAGACGTGTGCATTTGTCGTTTGACCGGCCGCTGCGGTGACGGGATACTACATCCACCGCAACCAAGCAAGAATTTCCGGACCAATCAACCTCGCATGCATTATACGCATGCTGAAAGGAGCCACAAATGAACCTCGTCGTCAATAATTCGGCCCTGCTCCTCGACCGCTGGCAAACCGTCGAACTGATCGACGCCGCCGGCGTGACCGCTGCGCTGGACAAAGGCTGCGTGTGGATCACGATGGACGGCGATCGCCGCGACATCGTGCTCAGCGCCGGGCAGTCCTGGACGGTCGAGCGCAATGGGCGCACGCTGTTGCACGCCGGGGCGCCATCGACACTGCGCATCACCGACCCCGCCGTGGACCAAGCGCATCGCCCGGCATTACCGCGCGCGCTAGCCGCGGTCACCGAATGGGTGAAGCGCACTTTTCGGCGGATCAGCGCGCCGTACTACTGACCAATCTACCTTGCGCCGGCATACTCGAGCACGCCGGCCATCGCTTCAAAGCCTCTTCGCCGCGCATGATCGAGCGGCGTGACCCTGTTCTTGTCGGCGATATTCACGTCGGCGCCCGCAGCGCTAAGCAGCAGCACAATCTGGCCGAAACGCAGACTGCCGTCGCCCGTCACAATCGCTTCGAGGAGCGCCGTCCTCCCGGCGCGATCGACGTGATCGAGCTTCACCGGCGTCTTCAGCAACGCCTTGACCGCGTCGACATGACCACGCTCCGCGACGCGAGTCAGCGCGGTGCTGTCGGNNTGTCGGTGCCGTCGGTGCGATTGACGTCGGCGCCGCTGCCCAGCATCAGGCGCAGCAGTTCGAGATTGCCCTCTCCGGCCGCGATCAGGAACGCGCTCTGCTTCGCATCATCCTGGCGATTGACGTCCGCGCCGGCCTGCACCAGCAGCTTCGCCACTTCCAGATGATTGCGCTGCACAGCGGTGATCAGCGCAGTAGCCCCGCGCTCATTCGCCGCGTCGACCGCAAGCCCCCCGGCAATGAGCTTCTTGACCACTGCGGCGTCGCCCCGCTCCGCCGCAGTGAAAAATTCCTGTTCGCGACTGGCCGGCGCGTCCTGGCCGAAGGCGGTTGCGATGCCTGTCGCCAGCAGGATTGCGGATAAGCGGGTGCGCATCAAGATTGAATTTCCGGTGTGATGATTCAATATCCAGCGAGCGGGCAAAGCGCGATACCATAGTCGCTTCCGCAAAGCGCGTCCAGCGTCAGGGACCGGAAAGGAATGCTTTGGCAACGGCAGCAGGTCGCATCGGGCTTGTCCTTTTTCTGCTTGTCGGCACCGGTGCGGCGCTGGTCGCCGGCTACACGTGGCTCACGCTGTATTGGTCCTACGCCAATGGTGAACGCGCCGGCTACGTCCAGAAGCTTTCAAAAAAGGGGTGGCTCTGCAAGACGTGGGAAGGTGAACTGGTGCTGGTCACGATGCCGGGGGCCATACCGGAAAAATTCGAGTTTTCGGTTCGCGATGAGGCTATCGCTCGGCAGATACTCGACAATACCGGCAAGCGCGTCGTGCTCGTCTACGCGCAGCACAAGGGTGTGCCCAGTTCCTGCTTTGGCGAAACCGAATATTTCATCGAGAAGGTGCTGGTCGCGCCGCAAGACCACGAGCGTATCGCTGCCCCGCCGCCGTAGACGCGCAGACGATCCAGGCGATCAGGAATTCCACTTACGGGCCCCATGAATGGTTTTCTCAAAAATCTGGTTCATCTGCTGTCAATCCTTCTATTGAAGCTGGGGCAAAAATTGCTTGCATCGACCCGCGACTGGACTTCGCGACCGAAGACAAGATGGATTTCGCGCGCTACAACCGCATTCTCTGGACAGGGTTGATGGGCTACAAGCTTTATCCCGCCACACCAACCGGAATAGACCTACGCCAGAACCGCAAGGAGTACCTCGCGCGTTACCAGCTGTCTCTGAAGTAAAAAGCGGCGCAGGAACCGAAGACGGGCACGCTCACAAGGCAGGATCCCCGGGCGAGTCAAGCCGAGCGCGCACGCCATATCCCGGGGCCTGTCAACACTATGCTCGGCCTCATGTCTTGGGGTAATACCAGCAACGGTGCAACCAGGGGTAACCCCAACATGCAGGTCACCAGGGGCCATTGGTGCTACCCTACGACGGCTACACGAATTCGTCCGGTCGTCTTACGACTTCTTCCAGAACCACGTGAGAGTTGGTACCGGGTCCAAAAAAGTTGTTGCTGTGATTGCGACGCAACGGGCACCTCAACAGCGCCGGATCGCGCGATCAATTCGGGAATCGGGAGGACAGCTACATGCATTCACCCCGGCGTTCAGCAGGAATTCTCCTTTCGGCGATTGCCAACGCCCGCATTCGCGGGGTCGGCATGTTTCTCGCGCTGCTCATTTTGTCGCCCGGTTCACACGCGGCGCTGAATGAAGTCAACGGGAACAATCCATACACGCTGAGTCCTGCGGTATCGGTCGGCAGCTACTACGACATTGTGTTGCAGATCAAAAACAACGGCAGCTCGCTCGTCAACTTGACGAGTGTTTCAACGACCGGGCCTTTCACGCTGCAATGGAATAACTGCGGGACCTCATTGGCGCCCGGCGCTGGCTGTAGTGGCAACTTCGGGTTACGGTTCACGCCGACCGCTGTCGGCCCGGCCGCCGGCACATTGGTCGTAGGAAACGACGGTCCCGACGGCCCATTTACTCTTAACCTGGTGGCAACAGGCTCTGCCTTACTTGCTCCCACAGTGGCGACTTCACTTAGCCCAAGCACCATTTACACCGGCACGGGCGTATCGGCATTGACCTGGACAGTGGTTAACCCAAATAGCGTGCCAGTGACAGCGTCATCCTTCAATGTAAATCTGCCAGCTGGGATCAAGACAGCGGCCAACTTGAACCCGAGTATCAGTTGCGGTAACGGCACCTGGTACGGGGCGGGTGCCCAGTCACCGGCCAACCAGTCGTTTGTCTATTTCTCCGCCAATACGGGAACGCGACCGGAGGTGCCAGCGTTGGGATCGTGCGTGATGAGCATAGACATCAGCTCTCCCAATGCACCGGGAAGTTACACCCTCGATATAGGCCAGCCCATCATGTTCCAGGAGGTTTGGAGCGCACTTCCCACAATCGCAAAACTTACCGTGCTGGCGCCGGTTTCCGGTGCTCCCGGTGCTCCGGCAATTGTTGTGGTGACCCGGGGCAACACCCAAGCGGCGGTCACGTTTACGCCACCTTCTGACAGCGGTAGCTCGCCGATTACCGGGTATACGGTGACTTCAAGACCCGCAGGCGGAGTTGACAGCAATGCCGGAAGCACCAACTTGACGCACATCATCACGGGTCTTGTCAACGGCACCGCTTACACCTTTACCGTATCGGCGACAAATTCGGCAGGCACTGGTGCGCCGTCAACTCCATCCAGCGCTGTCACGCCTGCAACAGGCCCTGATGCGCCTACCAACGTCATTGCCACTGCGGTAGATGTACAAGCTGTACAAGCCATCGTGACATTTGCAGCGCCTGCCAGCGATGGCAGCAGTGCTATCACCGGCTACACGGTCATCTCTAGTCCGGCAGGTGCTATTGATAGCAATACTGGAAGCACAGGTAGAAGCCATAAGATGGCCGGCTTAGTGGATGGCAATAACTATTCATTCACGGTTGTTGCGTCTAACCAAATCGGAACTAGCCCGCAGTCTGCCCCGTCCAATAGCATCACTGCTGGAAAGATTGCTGTAGCGCGCCCACCAATTCAGAC
The DNA here is from genome assembly GCA_003153335.1 of Betaproteobacteria bacterium. Classification (GTDB taxonomy): domain Bacteria; phylum Pseudomonadota; class Gammaproteobacteria; order Burkholderiales; family Casimicrobiaceae; genus PALSA-1005. The sequence continues at coordinate 9,958 of PLYG01000567.1, forward strand.
CGCGCACAAAATTCCCACAGTGCGATCGAATATTCCAACCAAGACTTGGACCATTCCTCCCGGACCCCGGGTTAACTCCTTCGAGCCAGCGTACTTAATACCGCGCTCCATTGAGTTTGCCGACTTTAATGGTGATGGCTTCCTGGACATAATTGTGGCTCCGAGCTTTCCGCAGCACGCACCAGCACTTCCAGTGGCTATATGGCTAAATAGAGGGGATGGCACCTTCTATGATGCCACTTCTGAACTGATTGACGGCTCCCCCACTTTAACCTGGGGCGCGCAGCAACTTCTCATCGGTGACTTTAATAACGATGGACGTCCCGATGTTCTTTTTTCCTCCGCCGGCGCTGAACATGCCGTAGAGGAAGGTCTGTCCGACTCAGGGTATTTCAATACCTTGTTGTTAAGCCAACCAAATGGAAAATACAAGGACGCCACAGCAAACATCAATATTAATCCTAGGGCCTTTAACCATCAGAACGGTATGGGCGATGCCAATGGCGACGGCAACCTAGATTTCGTGGTCATGGCAGGGAACGCAACCATCGGTGGTGCGCAAGGAGTTAGGTTGTACTACGGGGATGGACAGGGCAATTTTGTGGACGCAACAAGTGCTCTGCCGCAAGAGATACGCAACTCAGTTAAAACCCCTGGCGAAGGCTTTCAACAAGCGGGATGCGCCGGCATGGCCGATTTGGATGGAGACGGCAAGTCAGAAATCATTACGGGGAGCTACTCATTTGGAGATCGACTGGCCGACGGAAGCAATGGGACAAGAACCGTCCGGTTTCATAAGATTGGCGAAGATGGAAAATTCACTGAGGTTAGTCGTATAAGTATTCCCGATGCAATTTCGACTATCCCCTATGGATACAACCCACCACCACCTGTGTTTGCGGGGCTTGGTTGCGCACAAATTCTTGCCGGGGACTTCAACGGCGATGGGCGTACGGATTTGTTGGTTAATTGGGAAGGTAACGGGGCTGAATATATTCAACTGCTGCGCAATGATGGCAATTTCCAATTCACGGACATTACTGTGGATGCATTGGGCAGCTACCAAATGAGCTTTGCTGACGGAAGCGCGCAGATGGGGCCTGCGCACTTTAGGCTAATGGACGTAAACGGCGATGGAACACTCGACATTGTCAGTCAGCTTGGAGGAACCTCCATCGGAGCAATGCAGGGCCATATCGCGTACTTGATCGATGGAACGGGACACTTTACGCCGTGGGTTCCTCAAGGCTCTTCCGGTGCACTCACGTCCGCTAATTTTCTGTCCGCATCAAAATGTGCCAGCTGCTCTTACCTGCCGTTGGTGTTCGACACCAACAAGAGCGGGCTGGCAAGTCTGGTGCTGCTCGACTTCCAGTCGTCGGTGAGCACGGATTCGCCTTCCCAGACAACGGCAATATACTTGACCACGTTTGCCCCGACCATGGGCGCGGGCGCTCCGGTGGTGGAGTTCTACAATACAAATCTGGACAACTACTTCATCACCGCCGACGCAGGCGAAGCGACGGCCATAGACAGCGGCAGCGCGGGACCAGGCTGGACTCGCACCGGAAACACCTTCAGGTCGGGCGGCAGCACCGCCGTCTGCCGCTTCTACGGCAGTCAATCACCCGGCCCCAACTCGCATTTCTATACGGTCGATCCCGCCGAGTGTACAAGCCTGAAGCAGTTGCAGGCAATCACGCCGGCCACCGAGAAACGCTGGAATTTTGAGAGCCTGGATTTTGACTCGACACCGCCGATCAACGGCTCTTGTCCAAGCGGCACCATGGCGGTGTACCGGGCGTACAACAACGGCTTCACGCGCGGCATCGACAGCAACCACCGCATCACCAGGAACATCACCGCTATCCAGCAGGAGGTGACTCGCGGCTGGAGGAACGAGGGCGTGGTGATGTGCGCGCCGCAATAAGTCAGCAGTTTTATAGAGGGGGCCGTGGGGCCGGCCCCCGACTGCATGACGTGAACGGCTGCGCCTACTGGTGATGGCAACGCCGGGAGGTGCCGCTTAACTTAACCGTTCGGCCTGCCGCCTGAGCCGACAGACAACATCCCCGATCGCTTCCGGATTCGCAGTATTCCGCGATGGCCTCGTAAGACAAGGCCGCCGCAAACCCCGCGGCGGCCTTGCTCTTTCATGCTTACTGCAGCTTGGAAAACACGATGTTTCCGCCGCGCATGTCGATGACGACGGTCTTGCCGGCGACATACTTGCCCGAGAGGATTTCCTCCGACAGCGGATTCTCGATCTGCTGCTGAATCGCGCGCTTCAACGGCCGCGCGCCATAGACCGGGTCGGACCCCGCCGCCGCAATTTCCGCCAGTGCTGCGTCGCTGATCTGCATCCTGATCTCCAGCTTCGCCAGCCGCCCTTCCAGGCTCTTCAACTGGATTTTCGCGATCGACGCGA
>PLYG01000171.1 GCA_003153335.1 Betaproteobacteria bacterium
AGGTGGGGTCGATGGCCAAGGCTTTGTCGTACCAGGCGCGGGCCGCGGTTTCGTTCCCCCGCAGCAGCTCGACCATGCCAAGACTCGAGGCCGCCTCGACGAATTGGGGCGACTCCCGCAACGCTTCGGGCAAATAGGTATCCGCTTCGTCAAGCTTGTTTTCAATGATGGCAATGGTCGAGAGCATCACGTAGATGCGCGCCTTGTTCGGATCCTCGTTCAAGGTCTGCATGTACTGCGCCTTGGCCTCGGCCATGCGCCCCTGGCGCATTAGCGACAAGGCGAGAATGTTGCGCGCCGAGGTATGGCGGGGATGGTCGGCGAGGATCGCCCGCAACGCAGTCTCCGCTTCCGCCCATTTTTCGTCCTGAGCGAAATGGCGCGCCTCTTCAACGCGGTTGTAAAGCAGGATGCCGTCCTTAGGGTCGATCCCGCCCATGTCCTTGCGCTCTTGCGGTCCTTGCAGATAGCCCAACGACTGCAGGGTTTCCAAGGTTTCCTTGTTCATGGGATTGTCGCGACTGGCGATAGCGCGGCTACGGCTGTCGTCGAGCAGTTTTTGCAACTCGGCGTCGAGTTTCGCCGAAATCTCTTTGGCCTGCGGATAAAGATTGTTCAGCTCCAGCGGATCGCGCTTCAAATCGTAGAGTTCGGGCTTGGGCGCCCGTATCCATTTGTAGCCGTTTTCGCGCACGGCATAAAGCGGCGCCATGCCGAAGCCCAACTCGGAGAGCAGCGATTCGGAATACTGTGGCAACTCCTGGCGCGGCGCCTTGCCCAGGGTCATTGGCAGCAAATCGACGCCCTGCGTCTGCTCCGCGCCCGGCAACCGCAGCGCGGCAAGCAGCGTCGGGACGATGTCGACGTGACGCACCGGACCGTCGTAGCGGAGGCCGGCGCGGAAGTGTCCCGGGTAGCGAATGATGAGCGGAACGCGAACCGTCGCGTCGTAGACGAAAATGGCATGCGTCTTTTCTCCGTGCTCACCCAGACTCTCGCCATGATCGGCGGTAAACACGACGATGGTGTCGTCCAGTAAGCTGGTTTCGCGCAACGTTTGGAACAAGCGCCCCAATTCCGCATCGACATAGGCGATCGAGGCATCGTAGAGGGTCGGCGCCGTTGCCCGCGCCCAACTCGGCGGATGATAAGGCTGATGCACATCGAACAAATGCACCCAGGCGAAAAAGGGCTTGCGCTGCGGCTGCTCACGCCACTTGCCGAACCATTCGAGCACGCGGTCCATGGTTCGATCAGCATGCCGGCTGCGGATGAGAAAGAGCTTCGGATCGTCCTCGGCCCAGAGGTCGTCGTCGTAGCTGTCGAAGCCTTGAATCAGGTTGTAGCGGCGGTTCAATACCAGCGCCGAGACGAAGGCGCGCGTCTCGTAGCCTGCCGCCTTGAGGCGCTCGGCCAAGGTCACGGCATCGTCGCTCAAGGCAAAAGCGCCGTTGTCCCGCACGCCGTGCGCGGGCGGCAGCAAGCCCGTCATAATGGACGCGTGCGAGGGCATGGTGATCGGCGCGGCGGCGATCGCGTCGGTGAACAGAGTGCCCTCGTCGGCGAGTCGATCGACGTTTGGTGTCTTCGCCAAGGTGAATCCGTACGCGCCCAGCCGATCGGCGCGCAAAGTGTCCACCGTGATCAGCAGGACGTTGGGGGCATGGGAGGCGGGCGAACACCCGGCCAACCCGGCCAAGCCTGCCAGCGCGACCAACAACCACGCCACGCCCGCATTTCGGGCGCGGCAAGCTGGGGGCTCGCCCCGCCCATTGTTGTTCCCCCGCCGCAGCCTCGGCGCGAAGGCAAAAAAAGATGTCACCGTTTTCGCCTTTGCGAAATATCTTGTGATATTGTAACCTACGTTTTCGGTGCAAATCGATTTCCTGCATCATCGATAGGCAGCCAGGTTTTCTAATCTTCGGAGGGGGATAAAAAATGGATCGGCCGCAGACACGTTCGGGTTTGTTAATGTTCGCCGTTGCCTTCTTGCTCTTTATTGCAACGGGAGCGCAAGCGACAGTTTCACTGATCGAAAAGGAAGCCATCAAGAAACACCAAAAGGCTTCGCGGTCGCTTAAACTCGGAATCCCCCACGCTACGGGCTCGATGAGCTTGATAGACGCCGGCGGACTCAAGTACTTCATCAATACCAACATCACCTTCAGTACCAGCAGCTCGGCCTCGGGCGCCATGAGCGAGGCGTCGTACCAGGCTCCGGTCGCCGCGTCGACCAGTGCGGGCGGTACGACGATGTCCACATTGAACGATGCCTTTGACGGCTATAACACGCTATGTGTCAGTCTCACCAACGCAACCGGCCCGTGTGCTACCGGCAATGCCGCCTACACAATCTATAACAAGAACGGACCCGCCGTGTTTGACGCCACCGTTCCGGCGGGTCCGCTCTGCACCAGCCGGCAAGTGGCCTTCCCGGCCCAAACGATCGGCGCCTTATCAGTGCAGCGCAAGGTTTTCGTCCCCACCAACGACACCTTCGGACGCTGGCTCAACATTTTTACCAATACCAGCGGCGCCCCGGTGACGTTTACGATGATCACCGCCAATAACCTCGGTTCGGACAGCAACACCAAGATCACCATGACTTCCTCCGGCGATCTTACGGCCACCACCGCCGATAATTGGGTTGCTAGCTTCCAAAACTTTAGCGGGAACAAATCGTCCGATCCCCGGGAAGGACATGTCTTGTGGGGTCCCGGCGCAAGCACTCCGATGTCGGGCATCCACTTCGTCGACGGCGACGACAATCCTTATTGGTCGTACAGCATAACGCTGGCTGCCGGGCAAACCAAGATCATCATGAATTTCGTCACGGCGTTAGCGACCAAGGCAGCGGCGCATGCGAAGGCGGACCGGTTGATGCGCCTACTGGATGCGAGTACGGATTGCATGTCGGCAACGGAGAAGAATCAAGTAGTAAACTTCGTTACCGCGGCGCCGGACATGAGAATCAGCCTGGCCGGATTGCCGGCCACGGCGACGGTGGGGGTGCCATACTCGGGAACCTATACCTGCACGAACGGCGGCACGGGGGCGGCGAGCGGGGGGACCACCTGTACCGTCAGCGGATTGCCGGCGGGAGTGACCGACGGTAGCTGCACCATCAGCCCGGGGAACGCGGCCTGGGTCGCCGGCAACCCGGTGCCGGTTGGCCAGACCGTCACCTGTACCGTCTCGGGCACGCCGACGGCCGCCGACGGCACGACAGTTACCGGCACCACGGGCGCGACCGGCGATAGCACCCCGGTAAACAATTCGGCTACCCTGGCCATCTTCGGCTTGGTGTCGGCGGTTCCCGTTCCGGCTCTCGGCTGGCTAGGCCTTCTGATGTTGGCTCTCGTTTTGGGAGTGGGAGGATATTCCGGGTTTCGCTTCAGCAACCACAGGAGAGAACGCTGAGCAGGGCGCAGTGCGTGCGGCCACCGGCGTTGGCGACAGTTAGGAGCACGGCCCTCATTGCTGCATGCGCGGCGTGCGTATGAGGTTCCCGGGCTCCCTTTCGCTCAAATCCAAGATCGCCGGCGCATGTCGCGTGCTCGACGACGCCTTGCGCCGATTCCCGCCGGAAACGCTGGCCTGTACGTTTACCGGCGGCAAGGATTCTCTGGTTGCCTTGCATTTGTTGAAAGAGCAGGCAGGCGGTCAAGTGCCGTGTCGCGTATTGCGCCTCGATACGTCGGTTAAGTTTCCGGAGATTCTCGCCTTTGTCGAGGAAATGACCGCTCGCTGGGAGCTTGACATGGTTGTCGCGCGCAACGACGCCGCCCTGTCCGGGGGCCTGCGGATCGCGCACGATCCGACCGCATGCTGCAAGGCGCTCAAAGTCGATGCCCTCAATCAAGCAATCGAAAGCTACGGCATAAAAGGCTTGATCACCGGCGTGCGCGCTGACGAACACGCGCAACGCTCGCAAGAGACCCACTTCTCCGCGCGTGCGACACCGCCGCACACGCGCATCAATCCCGTGCTCGAATTCACCGAAGCCGACATCTGGAACTATATCCATCAGCATGAACTGCCTTATTGCACACTGTACGACCAGGGCTACCGCAGCATAGGCTGCATGCCGTGCACGAAAAAGGTAAGCGACCCCAAGGCGCCGGAGCGCACGGGACGTTCGCTTGCCAAGGAAGAAATCATGGCCAAGCTGCGCGGACTGGGCTACTTTTGATTTGTTACGACGAGCATCCGTGCGCAAACTTCTTCTCGCCCTCCTGCTGCTGATCGTTGCCCCAGCGGCCTTAGCCTATATCGGCCCGGGTGCCGGGATCAGCTTCTTCGGCTCGTTGCTCAACACGCTGCTGGTTTTGCTGCTGTCGCTTCTGGCCATTCTGGTTTGGCCGGTGCGCTATCTTTGGAAGTGGATGCGGCGACGCCGTCTGCGGAAGCCGGATAATCCCGCCTGATGTCCAAGCTCATCGTTCTGGGCCTCGACGGTCTGGAACCTACGCTGCTCGAACGCTACTGGGCCGAGGGCGCTTGCCCGCACCTGCGCGCGCTGCGGGAGCGCGGCGGCTATCGCCGGCTGGCAACGACGATACCGGCCGAATCTCCCGTGGCGTGGTCGAGTTTCATCACGGGCCAGAACCCAGGCCGCCACGGCATCTTCGATTTCCTGCACCGCGATCCGAGCAGCTATTTGCCGCGGCTTTCAATCGCCCGTACCGAGCCGCCGCAACGTACGCTCGACTTTGGCCCTTGGCGCATGCCGCTTTCGCCGCCGCGCGTCATCGCCGGGCGCAAGGGGACTCCGTTCTGGCATGCGATCGCGGCAGCCGGCATTCCCGCGACAGTCGTGCGCGTGCCGGTGACTTATCCGCCGGAGCCGTTTGCCGGGCGCTTGCTCGCCTCCATGGGCGTGCCCGATTTGCACGGCACGCAAGGTGCCTACCAGTACTGGACGACCGATGCGGCGGCGGCCGGACCCGGTCGGGGCGGCGACGCGATGCTGGTGCAATGGTCCGGCGATGTGATCGATTTGCCGTTTCGTCCGCTGCCCGATCCTTTCCGCCAGGATGCGCGTCCGGTCGCACCTGCCGTTCGCGTGCGGCGTATCGGCACCGCCGTGGAAATCGCTTGCGGGGCGTCGCGTGTGGAAATTTCGCCCGGCGCATGGTCGCCGTGGCAACGCGTCGTCTATCGCTTGAGCCTCGCCGGCCGCGCCAGCGGCTGGGTACGCTGGCATTTGCGTTCGCTCGGTCCGCACCTTCATCTTTATTGTTCGCCGGTCAACATCGATCCCGATCGTCCGGCCGCGCCGCTTTCGCATCCGCCGCACTACGCGGCCGAGATCAAGCGCGCGATCGGTCCGTATGCGACGCTCGGCATGGCGGAAGATACCTGGGTCCTGAACGAAAGGCGCATGGATGAAGACGCCTTCATCGCGCATTGCTATTCTCTGCTCGACGAACGTACGCGCATGTTCGATTTCGAACTCGCGCGCTTGGAGGACGGGCTGCTGGTCTGCGTATATGACCAGCCCGATCGGCTACAGCATATGTTCTGGCACGTGGAGGATGCGCAGCATCCCGCCCACCGGACCGACACAGCCCAGCGTTACGGCAGCGTGCTGCGCGATCTCTACGCTTATCTCGACGGCATCGTCGGCAGAGCGCTACGCGCGCATCCCGACGCGACGTTGGTGGTGATGTCCGATCACGGCTGCAAGCCATTCCGGCGGGCGTTTCACGTCAACCGCTGGCTTGCCGAAGAAGGCTATGTCACGCTGCGCGGCGACTACGACGGGGAGCGATTGCACTGCGAAGACATGGTCCTCGCCGGCACGCGCGCCTACGCAATGGGGCTCGTCGGAATCTACCTCAACCTGCGCGGGCGCGAAAGCCAGGCAACAGTGAGCATAGGCGCTGAAGCCAATGCGCTCAAACGCGAGCTGGCCGACAAATTGGAACGGCTGATCGATCCGCAAACCGGCGAGCGCGTGGTCAATCGCGCGATTCCGCGCGAAGAGGTCTATCGCGGCCCGCACCTTCCTGATGCGCCGGACCTGATCCTGGCTTACAACTTCGGTTACCGCGCTTCGTGGCAAACCGCGCTCGGCGGCGTTCCGCGCGTCGCGCTCGAAGACAACCTCATGGCGTGGAGCGGGGACCACTGTATCGACGCCAGTCTCGTGCCCGGGGTGCTGCTCTCGAATCGCGCCTTGGGCAACGAAACGCCGCACATTATGGACATTGCCCCTTCGGTGCTCGCGCATTTCTCCTGCGCCCTAGATGTCGCGCACGAAGGCCGCAGTATATGGCGCGACGGCTGACGATGCGCTGGCGCGATATTTTCCCTCTCCTCTTGGTGGGGGTTGCCAGCATGGCTTTGTGCGGTTGCTCCGACGATGCAAAGCTCAAGCACGGACGCACCGTCGTGCTCGGATTCGACGGACTCGACCCCGAACTCGTCGAAGCCTGGGTGGCCGACGGTACGCTGCCGCACTTTGCCGCGCTCAAGGCGCGCGGCAGCTATCAACGTCTCGCCACCACCAATCCGCCGCAGTCGCCCGTGGCCTGGGCTTCTTTCGCCACCGGCCGCAATCCGGGCGAACACGGCATCTTCGATTTCCTGACGCGCGACGCAGCCACTTACCTGCCCGATTTGTCCATCGCCAAAGTGACGCCGCCGCGGCACACCCTCGACTTGTTCGGTTATCGCCTGGCGCTCGACGATGCGCGCATCGAGAATCGCCGTGTCGGCAAACCGTTCTGGATCGAAGCCGAGGAACACGGCGAGCGTGCCTCGGTGCTGCAAGTGCCCGTGACCTTTCCGCCGGACAAGATTCATCGCATGCTCTCCGGCATGGGCGTACCCGATCTGCTGGGCACGCAAGGCACTTATACCCTCTACACAGCCGAAGCGCGCGCCGCCGCCTCCGGCGAGGGCCGCGTCGTGCGGGTAGCCGCGACGGACTCGCATGTCGCCACGCAATTCAACGGCCCGCGTAACCCGTTGACCCAAGCCGGCGCAGTGCTGAGCGTGCCGCTGACTATAGACGCAACTGTCCAGGGCGCACGCGTTCGCCTAGGCGACCAGACCATCGAACTCACCGTAGGGCTATGGTCGGGCTGGGTGCCGATCGAGTTTTCTGCGGCCCCGTTTGCGGCCATCAAGGGCATGGTCCGGCTTCATCTCGTGCAGGGATTTCCGTCGCTGCGCCTCTATGTCTCGCCGATCAACTTCGACCCACGCGATCCGGCGATGCCGATTTCTTCGCCGCCGGATTACGCCCGTGAGCTGTCCGAGCGGATCGGCCTGTTCCACACGCTGGGAATGGCGGAGGAAACGTGGTCGCTCAACAACGGCGACCTCACCGACGACGCCTATCTTGACATGATCAAGACCGTTCTCGCCGAACGCGAGGCGATGCTGTTCGACACGCTCGCGCGCCGCGACAGTGAGTTGGTCGTCATGGTGTTCGTGCAGACCGATCGCGTCAGCCATATGTTCTGGCGCGGCATCGATCCCCAGCACCCGCAGTACGCCAGAATGACTGCGCGCGGCCACGATGCCATTCGCTGGATATACCGCGAGGCCGATCGCATTCTCGGCCGTACGCTCGATGCGTTAAATCCGAACGATAGACTGATCGTATTGAGCGACCACGGTTTCGCTCCGTTTCGCCGCGCCGTGAATCTGAACCGGTGGTTAGTCGACAACGGCTATCTGGTGCTGCGGCCGGGACGCACTACATCGGCGCCCCTGTTCGCGCAAGTGGACTGGGCGCGTACGCGCGCCTACGCGCTGGGCTTGAACGGCATCTATCTCAACCTTGCAGGCCGCGAAACNNTTCGAGAACGGCTCGCGACGCTGGCCGATGCCAACAGCCACACGCCTGCGATCACGCACGTCTACGACGCCGAGGATATTTACCACGGACCCGAAACCCACTCCGCGCCAGATCTCGTCGTGGGCTACGCCCGGGGCTACCGTGCCTCGTGGCAAACCGCGCTTGGCGGTGCACCTAAACCCTTGTTCGAGAACAATGAGCAAGCGTGGAGCGGCGATCACTGCATCGATCCGACATGGGTGCCCGGTGTGCTGTTTACGTCCTTCCCGTTGGCGCAACCGGTTGTCTCGATAACGGATGCGGCGCGGCTTGCGCGCGACCCAAACTCGTCTGCGCGACAGTGAACGATGGGGCTGCTCGATCTCCCCGCGCCGGTCTTTGACCTGATCCATCGCGCGCTGCAGGGCAGGCTGCCCGCCTTTGCGGAACTTGCTTTGTGGGCCGCAATGAGCGCCTGCGCGTCGATGGCGATTTATCGCCGAATTTCGCCGCAAGCGCGGTTACACGCGCTGGCGGCCGAAATACGCGTACTGAGCCAAAAGCTTGCTGGCTATGACGGCGGGTTTGCCGGTCTGCGCAGCTTGATCGGCCGCGTGCTCGCGCTCAACCTCGAGCATCTGGCCAAGACGTTCGCACCGGCCCTCGCAAGTTCGTTGCCTCTGCTGTTCGTACTGCCCTGGCTATCCGACACTTTCGAATATGCGCCGCCGACCCCCGGTAGCACAGTAACGGTAACCGCTGCTCCCATCGCCTCGGTGGCGACCCAATACGAATGGGTGCCGCCACAACCCGCTATTTCCGGCGCTCACTCCGCGTGGCGCATTGCTTGGCCGTCGGCTGAACGACCATTGCTACTGCGCGCGATCGGCGATCGCGAATTGTTGCGTCTTCCGTTGGCCAAACCGGTCGCCGTCGTGCAAGTGCGATCTTCCTGGAACTGGCTGATCGGCAATCCCGCCGGGTATTTACCGCAGGACGGTCCAATCGAGACCGTCGCATTCGATCTGCCGCCGCTCGAAATAGTACATTTCGGCCCCTCATGGGCACGCGGCTGGCTGCCCTACTTCCTTTGTTGCGCGATCGCTTGCTCGCTACTGCTCAAGCGGCTGTGGCGGATCGAGTAGGCCGCGCTGTTGCTTCCCGCGCAACTCGAATCAACAAGGAGTCTACGCGGCAGCGGCGGCGAGAAGAGGAGAAACTCTTCATATCGACGCCGAAAAAATCCGCTTGGGGCAGTGGTAGAGCAGATGCTCGGCAGCGTGTTCCTGCAGTTCCCTCACGCCCGTAACGAATCCAGAACATTCGCCGGAATCTCCACACCCTCCGCAGCCGCCTTCCGCGCCAGGCCATAGCGCCTGGTTCCCGGCACGCGCACGCCTTCATCCTGCAGCATCGCGCGGATCAAGGTCTCGACCCGCTCGAAAAAGACGTCGCGTCCAGCGACCGCCGCGGGGTCGATCACAATGAACGCCTGGCCGATGCGCGGCTTGTTGCCGGCATCGACAAAAAACGAATCCGCTTCGAAGCCCATCCGCGCGCCGGTCAACGCGCAACAAAGCAACTCGACCATCAGCGCCAGCATCGCGCCCTTGGTCCCACCCATGGGCAGCATGCTGCCTTCGAGCCCGGCCTTGGGGTCGGTGGTCGGATTGCCCTCCCTGTCCAGCGCCCAGCCCAGCGGGATGGCGTTGCCTTCCTTCGCCGCCACCAGCAGCTTGCCGCGCGCGACTTCGGACAACGAGAGGTCGACCAGCAGCGCCGGCTCGCTGGCGCGTGGAAAGACCGCGGCTATTGGGTTCGTGCCAAAGATCGGCCGCTTGCCGCCGGCGGCCGGCATCGCATAAGGCGAGTTGGTGAATGCCAGCCCGACCATTTTCGCGGCGGCGACCGCCTCCAGATGATAGCCGGCGGCGCCGGAATGATGGCTGTTGGTCACACCGGCAAAGGCAATGCCGTGCTGCCGCGCGCGCCGAATCGCGATGTCAATCGCGGACTCGCAGGCTGGGAATGCGAGTCCATCGGCCGCATCGACCAGGATCGCGCCACCGCTATCCTTGACCACATGCGCGGCGGCGGCGCCGTCAATGCGGCCGTGCTTCATGTGCGCAGCGTACATGGCCACGCGGGACACGCCATGACCCGACAGGCCTTGCGCGTCGGCGTAGACCAGTGCGCGAGCAGTGCTGGCGGCATTGCTGGCTGATGCACCGGCGCGTTCGAGCGCGGTCTGCGCTAGTTGTTGCAGTTCGGCAAGAGCGATTCTTGGCATGGTTGCGAATCGTCCGGATTGAGGTCAGGGAGAAAGCGCCGCCGCGACGCGCTCGGCGATCATGGTGCTGACTCGCGCGTTGGACTCGCGCGTGACGCCGGCAATGTGCGGGGTAAGAATCAGGTTCGGCGCATCGGCCAGCGGCGATGCCGCAGGCAGCGGTTCGGCGTCGAATACATCTAGCGCGGCGCCACCCAGCTTGGCCGTCTTCAGCGCGGCGGCGAGCGCGGCTTCATCGATCACCCCGCCACGCGCGGTATTGATCAGCATCGCGTCGGACTTCATCAGGCCCAGCCGGGTCGCATCGATCAGGTTCCTGGTCTCTCCGTTGAGCGGAACGTGCAGCGACACGACATCCGCCTGCCGCAATACGTCGTCCATCGACAGC
>PLYG01000298.1 GCA_003153335.1 Betaproteobacteria bacterium
TTGAGCAGGGCAATCGCGGAGGCTTTACCGATGCCGGTGCCGGCACCGGTGATGATCGCAACTTTGCTGGAAATGTTCATGGCGGAAGGCGGTCCTTATGGGTTGAGTTGTCGAATCCGGAGCAGCAGCAGCGAGAGTAGAACTTCGGAGCCCGGCGTGTCAAATGAACCTGGGGTGGCCGGTACGGCTAGAACCCGGAACCGGGCAACTTGAGAAATTCGATTTCCTCGGGTGTCGAGTCCCGCCCGAGAATGCGATTGCGGTGCGGGAAGCGGCCGAAGCGCGCGATGATGTCGCGGTGCCGTACCGCGTAGTCGGCGATGTCGTCCAGCCCCGGCTCTACCGCAAGGGCATTGAACAGCGCGACCGCGCGCTCCTGTATCGCCATGTCCTCCGCGTGTTCGAACGGCAGATAGACAAACCAGCGCTCGATGGGTGCAAGCATTCGGTCGCGACCGCTGTCCACCATCGCGCGGGCGGCCGCCAGCGCGCGCGCATCACCGGCGAACGCGCGCGGCGTATCGCGAAAGGCGTTGCGCGTGAACTGATCGAGCAGAATGATGCGCACCAGCGCGCCGCGCGGATCGCCGTCCCATTCAACGAATTCGCCGGCGAGCGCCCGGGATATCGCTTCACCAAAACGCTGCCGGATCAGCGCATCGAATGCCGGATCCTTGCGAAACCACTCGGGGCGCGACTTGCCGTGCCCGGGAGCACTCTCAGGCAGGAACCAGAAGTCAAGGACGGGGCGCCACGCGGACGTGCTCATGTCGCTTGCGCTCAAGGTGGAGGGCGTCCGTGCCTTGCACCCGAATCAGGCTGGCGAAAGCACGCGCAATTCCATGCTGCGGACAAAGTCCTTCACCCGCGCCCGATACGCCTGCACGTGCGGCGCCACCGCGTGGGCCTTCAGGGCGTCCACGCTTGCCCATTTTTCCATCACCATGACCCGGTCCGCGCCTATCCTGTACTGCGTCGGGATGCCGGTCTCGGCGTCAATGGCGGGGCCGTACTCGATGCAGCCCGCTTCGGCGCGCACATCGGGGATGATCTTGCGAAACTCGGCGAGGAACGCCTCGCGGGTTCCCGGGGCGAGATCGATGGTGGCAATCACATGAATCATTGTGGGGTCCCGTACAATGGAAAGCGTTGCGGAGCGTCAGTTTAGCCTAACCGGCGCGGAACTCCGACCCGCGTGGACATGGCGGCGCTGCACGCAGCGGGCCCATGACGAGATTCGTCGCTTATGATACCGCTACCGCATCCCGATCGACGTGTCGCCGAACACGCGCCCGGCCGCCTTGGGCGGAGAGCGCCAGTACTGGACCGGCGCAGCGACGGTACCGCCCAACTGCGCCGCCGCATGCCAGACCCAGTGCGGGTCCCACAACATGCCGCGGGCGAGCGCGACCAGATCGGCGTCGCCGCCGGCGACTATCGCTTCCGCCTGCTGCGGATCGGTGATCAGCCCCACCGCCATCGTCGCGATGCCGGTCTCCTTCCGGATCAGTCTTGCCAGATGGACCTGGTAGCCCGGCCCGAGCGGGATCTTTTGCTGTGACGACACGCCGCCGGACGAAGTGTCGATCCAGTCGCAACCGCGGTCTTTCAGCGCGTGGGCCAGGACCACCGTCTGCTCCGGGTCCCATCCGCCCTCGACCCAGTCGGTCGCCGAGACGCGCACGCCCAGCGGCTTGGTCGAAGGCCACGCGGCCCGTACTGCGTCGAAAACCTCCAGCGGAAAGCGCATCCGGTTCTCCAGCGTGCCGCCGTACGCATCGGTGCGCCGATTTGCTATCGGCGACAGGAATTCGTGCAGCAAATAGCCGTGGGCGCTGTGCAATTCCAGCGCGTCGAAACCCAGCCGCTGCGCGCGCCGGGTGCTGGCCACGAACGCCTCGCGGATTCTGGCGAGACCCGCCGCATCGAGTGCTTCGGGCGGCGGCTCGTCGCCACTCTGGGGGACCGCCGAGGGCGCCACCGGCCGCCAGCCGCCCGCGTCGGCGGGGATCAGCATGCCGGTGTCCCAGGGTGCATGGCTCGAAGCCTTGCGGCCGGCATGCGCCAACTGGATTCCGAAATGGGTCGGGGTCCAGCGCCGCAGCGCGCGCAGCACGCGTTCCAGCGCGGCTTCGTTCGCATCGGAATAAAGGCCCAGACAACCGGGTGTAATGCGGCCAATGGCTTCAACCGCCGTGGCTTCCAGAAGGAGCAGGCCTGGGCTGCCCAGCGCCAGCGAACCCAGATGCATCAGATGCCAGTCGGTGGCGGAGCCATCCTCGGCCGAGTACTGGCACATCGGCGAAACGACAATGCGATTGGGCAGCGTCAGGCCGCTCAGGGGAAATGGGGAAAACAGTTGGCTGGTCATGAAACCCTCACACGCCCAGCAGTTCCACGACGAACAACAAGGTGGCGTTGGGCGGAATCACGCCGCCGGCGCCGCGCGCGCCATAACCCAGTTCGGGCGGAATCACCAGGCGGCGCATGCCGCCCACCTGCATGCCCTGCACGCCTTCGTCCCAGCCCTTGATCACGTGGCCTGCGCCCAGCGAAAAAGCGAAGGGCTCGTTGCGATCCTTGCTCGAGTCGAA
>PLYG01000044.1 GCA_003153335.1 Betaproteobacteria bacterium
ACGATGGCCGAATATGTCGGCATGAAAAAAGGGCACATCGACCTGGCCGTGGTCAGCACCGCCAAGTACTTCGTGCCCATGCTGCTGGTGCAGTTTGGCAAGCTGCTGCCTGGCATTGACGTCTCGTTGCGGATCGACAACCGCGAGAACATTCTGGGCATGTTGTCGCGCAACGAGGTGGACCTGGTGATCATGGGGCGTGCCCCCCAGACACTGGACTGCGAGGCCACGTCCTTTGCCACCAACCCTTTGGGCATCGTGTGTGCGCCCGACCATCCGCTGTCGCGCCGCAAACGGGCGCAGTTTGAGCTGCTCAGAGAGTGCGGCTTTGTCGTGCGCGAGCAAGGTTCGGGTACCCGGGCGGCCATGGAGCGGCTGTTTCTCCAACACGACCTGCCCCTGAAAGTGGTGATGGAAATGCCCAGCAACGAGACCATCAAGCAGGCCGTGATGGCTGGCATGGGCCTGAGCTTTCTGTCACTGCGCACCGTGCGCCACGAACTCGCCGCCGGCCACCTGGCGCTGGTGGACGTCATCGGCCTGCCGCTCGTGGGCCACTGGTATGTGACGCACCTGCGCCAGAAAAAGCTCTCGCCGGCGGCCAAGGCCTTCAAGGCCTTCCTGATTGAGCAGGGCGGACCGCTGATTGATAGCTGGGCATGAACCCGGTGGCCCGGGCTGAAGCTGAAAATCAGGCGTGACTACGATAGCCGTCCAGGAGACGGGACGACCAGAAGGCGACCCGACCGGCGCCGCTACGGAATTGGCATTCATCAGATAATTCTTATTGCTACATTAGAAAATATGAATACTCCTTATGCACAGTTCTTCGTATAGTCGGGTTCATTGCCCAACCGGCCAAAACGACAAAGTGGCGCCGGAAGGGTCACGACCTCAACCAACGGAGAGCCCCGCATGGACCAGTCCCAACGTTACGCCGATCTGAGCCTCACGGAAGCCGACCTCATCAAGGGCGGAAAACACATTCTGGTGGCCTACAAGATGAAACCCAAACCCGGCCATGGGTACCTGGAAGGGGCAGCCCACTTTGCTGCGGAGTCATCCACCGGGACCAATGTGGACGTGAGCACCACCGACGATTTCACCAAGGGGGTCGATGCGCTGGTGTACCTAATCGACGAGGCCACCAACGAGATGCGCATTGCCTACCCGCTGGAATTGTTTGACCGCAACATCACGGATGGCCGAATGATGATCGTGTCTTTCCTGACGCTGGTGATCGGCAACAACCAGGGCATGGGGGACATTGAACACGCCAAGATTTACGACTTCTTCATGCCGGCGCGCGCGATCCAGTTGTTCGATGGTCCGTCCAAAGACATTTCTGACTTGTGGCGCATTCTGGGCCGCCCGGTCAAAGACGGTGGCTACATCTCGGGCACCATCATCAAGCCCAAACTGGGCCTGCGACCCGAGCCATTCGCGCAAGCGGCCTACCAGTTCTGGCTTGGCGGCGATTTCATCAAAAATGACGAACCGCAGGGCAACCAGGTTTTTGCGCCGATGGGCAAGACCATTCCCTTGGTGGTTGACGCCATGAGACGAGCCATGGACGAGACTGGCGAAGCCAAGCTGTTCTCGATGAACATCACGGCCGACGACCATTTTGAGATGTGCGCCCGCGCCGACTTCGCGCTGGCCGCGTTTGGTCCCGATGCCGACAAACTGGCCTTTCTGGTGGACGGCTTTGTGGGCGGGCCGGGCATGGTCACCACGGCGCGGCGCCAGTACCCGAACCAGTACCTGCACTACCACCGCGCTGGCCACGGCATGATCACATCCCCCAGCGCCAAACGCGGTTACGACGCGTATGTACTGGCCAAGATGTCCCGCTTGCAGGGTGCATCGGGCATTCATGTGGGCACCATGGGCTACGGCAAGATGGAAGGCGGCAAGGATGACCGCGCGATTGCCTACGTGATCGAGCGTGACAGCTACACCGGCCCGGCCTACCACCAAGAGTGGTACGGCATGAAACCGACCACGCCGATCATCTCTGGCGGCATGAACGCGCTGCGTTTGCCCGGGTTTTTCCAGAACCTGGGGCACGGCAACGTGATCAACACGGCCGGTGGCGGGTCGTACGGCCACATCGACAGTCCAGCGGCTGGAGCAATTTCGCTCCGGCAGGCCTACGAGTGCTGGAAGGCCGGCGCAGACCCGATTGAATGGGCCAGGGAGCACCGCGAATTTGCTCGCGCTTTCGAATCCTTCCCCGGTGACGCCGACAACCTGTTTCCTGGCTGGCGCGACAAACTGGGTGTGTGACTACAGGCTCCTAGGGGGCAATGCGGTGTTCGACAGCAAATATGGCTGCCTCAACCCGGGAAGTCAGATTCAGCTTGGAAAGTATGTGCCGGACGTGCAGCTTGACCGTGTCATGGCTGATATCCAGTTTGCGCGCAATGGCCTTGTTGCTCTCGCCATGCGCCAAGTGTTCGAGTATTTCGCGCTCGCGCTCGGTCAGAGACACCATCAGACTCTCGCGCGACTGGCTCTGTTGGGTCGAATCCAGCATGTTCGCAAGCTTCAGCATCAAAGCCGGCGCCACCACCATTTCACCTTTGGCGACACGCTGGATCGCGTCCACCAAGTCGTCAGGTTCCATATCTTTTAGGATATAACCGCGCACACCGGCGCGCAGGGCCCTCGCCAGGTCCTCCTGCGCATCGCTCATCGTGAGGATCAATGCCGGAGCCTTGCAGCCTTCTTCGCGCAGGCGTTTCAACAGCGTCAAACCATCCATCTGCGGCATACGCAGGTCAAGAACCACCAGATCCGGGTTCTCCGCCGCAATCATCCTGGATGCCTCGTCCGGGTCACCCGTGAAGCCAGCCACACTGATACCTGGCCGCCGCTCCAGCAACTCCGCGAGGCCCCTTCGGCACAGTGCATGGTCGTCTATCAGCACGACCCGAATATTCTTGGCCACGTTCACGCCGTCACCTCGGATCGGCCGTTCGGCGCAGGGAAGCTCAGACGCACCAAGGTACCCTGTCCGGCCGTGGTGCCGACCGTGATTTCACCTCCGAGGCGCTTGGCGCGTTCCTGCATGATGCTCATGCCAAAATGCCCCGGTTGCGCGCGGATGCTCGCGCCGGAACCTGACGCCCCCGAAGATATGCCGCCACCGTCGTCCTGAATGGTAACTTCATAAAATCCGTCTTTTTTGTCCAGTATCAGGTGCGCGCGCAAGGCATGCGCATGCCTGCCAATATTCGCGAGCGCTTCCTGGACAATATGAAACACCTGCACCTCCTGCTCGACCATCAAATTCAGATCGGGAACGTAGTTGGTGAAATCGAGAAACACGCCGGTTCTATCATAAAAATCATTGGCGATGCTCTGCAGCGCGTGCAATAGTCCTTCTGGATCCATGCGGTTACGAAAGTGTGTCAGGAGTTCGCGCAAGCTTGTATGTGCATTGCCAAGTTCGCAGTCCAGATCATCAAGATACTTGGATGCACGCGATTGATCATGCTCGACAATGGCATCCCGCAGCAAGCTGACTCTGGTTTTCATGTAAACCAGGGTTTGGGCCAGCGAGTCATGGACTTCGTTGGCCATCATTTGCCGCTCATTCATCAGGCTCATGCGCATGTTGTCTCGAGACAGCCGGTCATTCTCCAGCGCAAGTCCCAAGAGTTCACCTATGGCGCGAAGCAATCCCAAAAGCTCTGGGGCAAATTCGCGCTCGACGTCCATGAAAAGGTTGTACACGCCCAGTATCTTGCCTTTGTATTTCAGCGGCACAGCCACCACCTGACTGCAGCGCTGCCCAAAGTAATCGCTCTTGGTTTGCTGCGTACAAACCCGCAACTCGGTCGCCTGATAAACATCGTCGTTGCGGGCCGCCTCCCCGCAGGTTCCGCAATCGTGCCGTACCATCTGCTCGCGTTTTAGCACGTCCTCGGGCAAGCCTACCGAACCGACGAGGCGCATCTCCAGACCGCTATTGGTTAAGACCCGCACCGCTCCGCCACTGGCCCCTGCAAGGATCACTATGGTTCCGAGGAACCGCTCCAACAGCGCTTCCAAGTCGTTCTCACTGGCGAGGCTGGCGGTAATTTGGGAAAGAATGTCCAACGCCGGAACCTTGTCCAGTTCAGCCGTCGGGTCTTCGCCGAGGCTAGCCACCCGCCTTTGCTGCACCTTCATTGATTATCCAAGAAAAATGCCTAAGTTCCAGATAACGATCTATCAACCCGAAGAGCCCGCAATTTCCACTTCAAGGGGCTCCAGAGAATACCATTCTGATTCTTATACGCCCGCGGCGCAAGAGACTGTCTGCGATGCAGCCGAAGCGTACCCCAACAAGCCAAAGACAGGCCCAACAGTTCGAAACTTGATCTCCGGCGATGGGATCCCTTAAAGCTATAGCCATGAGAAAGCTCAGGCGCCAAGCACCCCGGACTGACGCCAGGAAATGCCGGTCCCAAGATCGTAGCTTAACCCCATCTGTGGCTCATGCACTGCTTTTCGTTCAGGTTGATGATTTAGCGCCGAATCACCACCAAGCGGCAGTTGGACTGATCGGCGGCCTATTTGTTTTCCGGTCGGGAAAATGATACTCCGTGCCCGGCAAAGGAGCATCGCCGCACATCTGAAGCCAGAAGATCTCACGCACTCACCGCCGCTCAGGTCGCGATATTACCCATATGGGTTATGCGGCCATTACCCGTACCGGTAATAGACTCCACCCCTCGAATTCCGCCTAATGACTAGGGACCTGGAAGGGCAAAATTCCATGGGAGGGACTTAATTGCCTTCCTATTACATGACCGGCTTCATCAAACCCACGTGCGAACAACACCACTGCATGATCCAACGCGCGCGCCATTGACGGACGCGGTCACGCAAACACGCAATACGACGTGTTACATGTGTGCTTGCCGTTGTGGAATCCGCGTACACCTGCGCAATGGCGAAGTACGGTACATCGAGGGTAATCCCGACCATCCGCTAAATCATGGCGTGATTTGCGCCAAGGGAGCGTCGGGGATCATGAAGCAATACTCCCCGGCGCGTCTGACCAAGCCCCTGATGCGCAAACCGGGCTCCGAACGCGGCGACGGACAATTCATCGAAGTGACCTGGGACGAGGCGTTCTCTGTCCTGGAAGATCGTCTGAAAAAAATCCGTGCCACCGACCCGAAGAAGTTTGCGCTCTTTACCGGTCGTGACCAGATGCAAGCTTTGACTGGTCTATTTGCCCGCCAATTCGGTACTCCCAATTACGCCGCCCACGGTGGATTCTGTTCCGTGAACATGGCGGCCGGCATGATCTATACCATCGGTGGTTCGTTCTGGGAATTCGGCGGCCCCGACCTTGACCGGGCGAAACTGTTCGTCATGATCGGCACGGCCGAGGATCATCATTCCAATCCGTTGAAGATCGCCATCTCGAAATTCAAACGTGACGGTGGGCGCTTCATTTCAGTCAACCCCATCCGCACCGGGTATTCAGCCATCGCCGACGAATGGGTGCCGATCAAGCCAGGCACAGACGGCGCCCTGCTGCTTGCCCTGATCCACGAACTGATCGCCCTTGGGCTTTACGACCGGGAATTTCTGGTGCGTTACACCAACGCCGGCCAACTCGTAAACATGGACGACAAAAGCAGCGAATTCGGCATGCTCGTTCGCACCGAGATGCCGGAAGAAGAAGGCTGCTTTGATCCGCAAAACATGCTTTGGTGGGACCGGGTGACCAACCGGCCGGTGCTCACGCATAGTGACGGTGCGGACCCGTTCCTGTTCGGGGAGTTCGCGCTCTCGGACGGCACTGCGGTAAAGCCCGGCTTCCAGCTGCTCAAGGAACGGGTCGAGAACTACACGCCGGAATGGGCCGCAGGCATTACCGGTATTTCCGCCGACACCATTCGCCGCCTGGCGCACGAAATGGGCGTGACGGCGCGCGACCAGAAGATCGAGTTGCCGATTCCCTGGACCGACGTCTGGGGCAAGGAGCACGACACCGTGACCGGCAACCCTGTGGCTTTCCATGCCATGCGCGGTCTGGCGGCACACTCCAACGGCTTTCAGACAATCCGCGCGCTCGCCATTCTGATGACGCTGCTCGGCACGATTGACCGCCCCGGCGGCTTCCGTCACAAGGCCCCCTTCCCGCGTCCCATTCCGCCTTGCGCGAAAACGCCGAATACGCCCCTCGCCATCAAGCCCAACTCGCCGCTCGATGGCTTGGCGCTCGGCTGGCCTGCCGAACCCGACGATCTGTTTGTGGACGACGACGGCAAGCCGGTGCGCATCGACAAGGCATTCTCATGGGAATATCCGCTCTCGGTACACGGGCTCATGCACAACGTGATTACCAACGCTTGGCGTGGCGATCCGTATCCCATCGACACTCTCATGATCTTCATGGCCAACATGGCATGGAACTCCACCATGAACACGGTGGGGGTGAGGAAAATGCTCAATGACCGCAATGCGGACGGCGAGTACAAGATCCCATTCATCGCCGTGTGCGACGCCTTCCAGTCGGAGATGACCGCGTTCGCCGACCTCGTATTGCCGGACACGACCTACCTGGAGCGCCACGATGTGATGTCGATGCTGGACCGGCCGATTTCGGAGTTCGACGGCCCGGTGGATGCGGTGCGCATCCCGGTGGTACCGCCGCTGGGCGAATGCAAACCGTTCCAGGAAGTATTGATCGAGTTGGCCGGGCGGCTTCGCTTTCCAGCCTTCGTTCGGCCCGACGGCAGCCGCAAATTTCGCGACTATCCCGATTTCATCATCAACTACGAAACCGAGCCTGGTTCAGGCATCGGTTTTCTTGCCGGCTGGCGCGGCAAGGACGGCGA
>PLYG01000369.1 GCA_003153335.1 Betaproteobacteria bacterium
CCGGCCATGATCGCCATATGCTGGCCGTAGTTGCCGCTGAACAGGAGCACGCGGGTCACGTCGGGACGCCTGGCGAACTGATCCTTGAGGATCGCCGCCGAGCGGTCGCGGCTGCCGTCATTGATGAACACGATTTCGTATGGGACACCCAGTGCGTCAAGCGCCGGGTACAGGCGGTCGAACAACGCCTGCAGTCCCGCCTCCTCGTTGTAGACGGGGATTACTACCGACACGTCAACGGCGCGCTCTTTGTTCATTTCCGATGCGCCGCGAGTATCAATGCAACCGTCGTACACACCCGCTCCACGTCCGCCCGTGTCATCGCGGCGAACAGAGGCAGGCTGGCCGTTTCGCGCGCAATGCGTTCGGTGACCGGAAACTGGCCTTCGTGGTAGCCCTGCTTGCGATACAGCGTGGCGAGATGGCACGCCTCGTAGGACACGCCGACGCCGATGCCCTGCGCGTGCATCAGGTCGACGAATTCGCGGCGCGTGATCGTCAGCCGATCGAGCGGCAGCAGCACGGCGAACATGTTCCAGCTATGGCCCTCGACATCGGGCGGCAGCAGGCACACCGGGTCCGTATGCCACAGCCGCAGGTACTCGCGCGCCAGCATCCGCCGTTGCGCGACAAAGGCCTCGAGCTGCGCCATCTGCGCCACGCCGATCGCCGCGCTGACATCCGACAGGTTGTATTTGCCGCCGGCGACATCGACGTCGCGCGTGCCGTCGGGCAGGCGGAGAATACCGTGAAAGCGCAGCGACTCGACGCGCGCAGCTTCCTGCGCGTCGTTGACCACCAGCGCCCCGCCTTCGATGGTGGTGATGTTCTTGTTCGGGTGAAAGCTGAAGGCAACCAGATCGCCACGCGCGCCGACTGCCGTGCCGTCGGGATAGCGCGATCCGATCGCCAGCGCCGCGTCCTCGATGACGCGCAGGCCCCGCGCCCTGGCCAGCGCGTAGACACGCTCGTGGTCGAGCGGCGCCAGAAAGTGCGTGGGCAGGATCGCGCGGGTGGCAGGCGTGATCGCCGCCGCCGTCTCTTCCAGGTCCAGGTTTCGCGTAACCAGATCGCAGTCGACAAACACCGGCCTGGCGCCGACCTTGGTGATCATGTTGGCGGCGGCAAAGAACGTCTGCGTCGGGGTGATCACTTCATCGCCGGCGCCGATATCGCAGAGCTGCAGGGCGACCTCCATCGCCACGGTCGCCGAGGTCATCGAGCGGACCGGGCGCCCGCCGCACCAGGCGGACAGCGCGCGCTCGAAAGCCAGCACGTTGGGCCCGCTGGCGATCCAGTTGCTGCGGATGACATCGGCGACCTTCGCGATCGTCGCTTCGTCGATCACCGGCCGGGCAAAGGGCAAGAACGCAGGAGAACTCATGGGCGCGACACCAGGTAAACACCGACGATGATGAAGCCTATCCCCATCCAGCGTGACAGGCCCAGCGACTCGCCGAACAGAAAGAACGCGGCCACGGCGCTCACCACGTAGCCGATCGAGAGCATCGGGTAGGCAATGCTGACGGGAACGCGCGACAAGGCCATGATCCACACGACCAGGCTGAAGGCGTAGCAGAACATGCCGCCGATGATGTGCGGGTTGGTGCCGATGCGTAGCGCCTGTCCGAACCAGTCGGCGCCCGAAAAGCTGATGACCCCCAGCGTGTTGGTTCCGGCTTTGAGAAAAAGTTGCGCCGCCGCATTGAGCAGCACGCCGGTCAGGATCAACCCGAAGCTGAGCCAGGTCATGGTCGCTCCGCTCATTTGCGGCTGACGATCACGCGCCGCGTGTCGCGGCCCAGTTCGCGCATCGGCACCGCCGCCTTGTTCAGCAAATCGTAGACCTCCGGTTTCATGGTCGCATACCCTGCATCCAGCGCCAGCCAGACGGGAACGAAATCTTCGACGTGCTCAATCCCTTTCCCGGGTTCCTGTTCGAGGCCCAGATTGAGTTCGTCGTAAAAGTCGACCAGGGTCATCGTTCGTTTCAGGTAATAGGGCAGTGTTTGCTCGTAGGTCTGGATGCTGAAAAACGGCAGGTTCCGGGAGAGCGGTCCTTCCCTCGCTGCAATCTCTTGCACCAGATGATACGACGAAGTCGCCGGAGACAGGGCATTGTAGGCATAAGCGATGCCCTGCCAGGCGATCAGACCCGAGACCGCCACGGCCAGCACCGGGCGCAGCGATGCAGCCCGGCGGCGCCAGCGCAATGCAAGCGCCGTCCCCAGCAACAGAGCGGCCACGGTGACCACCAGCCAGGGCCGCATGTTTTCGAAGAGTTCAGCCGGAATTTCGTCGTTGGCGAAGCGGTCTATCATCGCCATCGCCGCGGCGCACATCAGCGCGAAGACGCACGCCGCACCGAGATTCCATGCATGCGCCCGGGGGCTTGTCTGCACGATGGAGGGCGCCATCAGCAAGGCGAGCGCCGGAAAGATCGGGATGATGTACGAGGGCAGCTTGGACCCCGACATGCTGAAAAAAGCGAAAATGAACACGCACCAGACGACCAGCAGGCGCTCGGGATGAAACGGCTTGGGCGTGGCCACGACCGACCACACATGCCGCAGCCGCGACAGGAACAGCAACGTCCACGGCGCCAGCCCGCCTAGCAGAACGGGAACGAAATACCACCACGCGCCTTCACGCCGGTGCGTGGTGGAGGCAAAGCGCGCCAGATGCTCGTGGATAAAAAAGAACTCGCCGAATTCCGGATTGCGCGCCTGCACCCAGGCGAACCAGGGGGTGATGATGGCGAAAAACAGCAGCAGCCCCGTGCCGAAATGCAGCCGGCCCCACATTTTGAGGTCCCGCTGCCAGAGCGAATAAAAAAAGAGCACCCCGCCCGGCAGCACGATGCCGATCAGCCCTTTCGAGAGCATGGCCAGCGCCATGCCGGCCCACGCCGCGTGCATGCCGGCAAAACGCTCACCTTTGGTGGCCTCGGGCCTCTCTGCGAACAGGAACCCGGCCAGGGTCAGCGTCATCCAGCATGTCAGGCCCATGTCGAGCGTATTGACGTGCGCAATTGCGAAATACCATAGCGATGAGGCGAGGATCGCCGTGGCGGCGATGGCGATCTGCAGACCGTAGAGACGGCGTCCGATCAAAAAAACGAACAGCAGACCAATGAGTCCGGTGAGCGCCGGCCACGCGCGGGCCGTCCAGTTATGCTCACCGAACGTGGTGAATGCGAACGCGGTCGCCCAGTATTGCAGAGGCGGCTTTTCGAAGTACTTGAGATCATTCAGGCGTGGCGTCACCCAATCGCCCGTGACGGCCATTTCGCGCGGAATCTCGGAATAGCGGCCTTCATCGGGGCGGGTCAAGGTGCGGTCGTCAAGGCCGGCGAACCAGACGAGGACGAACAGCAGGAGCAGCACAACAATGCGGGAGTGGGTCACACGGCGAGGCAGTGATGCCTTGAGACAAAGCAGACAATTATAGCCCAAAGGTCTGCTTGAACCTTTCAGCGGCTTGACCAACAAGGCCCGGCTTGAGTAGACTGCACGGATGCCCCCACTGCGCCAAATCAGCCGGATGGATGCCCGAGACCGGCGCGCTGTCGCTGCGTGTCGCGGCTGTAGTTGCCTGCTTCGGCCGCCTTGTGCTTGACGAATAGTTACCATCCAGCCAAGCCGCCGCGCCCACCCCGGCGGCTTTTTTGTTTTCCGTGACCATGACACTCACTCTCTACGACAACTTTGAACGCAGGCAACGCGAGTTCACGCCAGTCTCCGGCAACGAGGTGGGGCTGTACACCTGCGGCCCGACGGTCTACGATTTTCAGCATATCGGCAACCTGCGCACGTATTTGTTCGAGGACTGCCTGAAGCGGGTGCTGGCGTTCAATGGCTACCGGGTGCTGCACGTGATGAATATCACCGATGTCGGACATTTGACGTCGGATGCCGACACCGGCGAGGACAAGATGGAAACCGGTTCGCGCCGCACCGGCCGCTCCGCGTGGGAAATCGCCGAGGAGTACACGCGGGTGTTTCGCGAGGACCTGGCGGCGATGAATATCGCGGAACCGGATGTGTGGTGCAAGGCAACCGACCACATCGCCGAGCAGATCGCGTTCATCCAGGACATCGAAAAGAACGGCTTCGCCTACCGCACCAGCGACGGGATTTATTTCGACACCGACAAGCTGCCGGATTACGGCTACCTCGCGCGGCTGGACAAGGCCGGGCTCGAAGCCGGCAAGCGGGTGGAACTGGGCGAGAAAAAAAGCCTGACCGACTTCGCGCTGTGGAAATTCAGCACGCCCGGCGAGCATCGCCAGATGGAGTGGGACAGCCCATGGGGCGTCGGCTTTCCCGGCTGGCACATCGAGTGCTCGGCGAT
>PLYG01000388.1 GCA_003153335.1 Betaproteobacteria bacterium
TGCGACATGACGATCACGAACTGGCCGGGCCGCGCGGCCTTGGCCATCAATGGATGGCGAACTTCAAGCAGATAAGTGACGTCCGAGAAATCCTCGCGCGCTACGATCTCGAAATTGGACATATACATCCCCCTCCAGATGGGGCTGGGTGTCGGGCGGTATCCGGTGGCGACTGTTCCGTCTTAAGGAGCCGGCAAACGGCAGGAACCCGTCTAAGGCATCGATTTTATGCTGCACTATCGCCCGGCGCCTTTGATGTAGCTCAAGTGATCGATAGGAAAACCGATGCGCCGCGCCCGGCGGACGTAGCTTCGGCGTCGACACCCGGTTTTCATGCAGTTCCAGCCGGAGACCCCAAGAAAGCCCTGAAAACCCCGCCGGTATTGGCGTTCGGACCATTACCGGCGCTTGATTTGCCGGAGCGTAGGGGTGAACTCAGAGTCGAATTTTCCTGGACTGGCAATGGAACACCAACTGCGGTCCGTAGCCGCCTATTTGCTCTCGGCGAGGAGCGCGCGGATATCGTGCAGATACGCATCGACCGTGTTGCCGTGCGAGCCGAACAACCGAATCCGGCCCTGCGTGTCGAACAGAAACACGCCGGCCGAGTGGTCGATGGTGTAGGAAGTCGGTGTCTTGCCGGGGTTCTTGCTGTAAAAGACCTTGAACTCCTTGGCGGTCTGCGCCGTCGCTTCCAGATCGCCGTAAAGGCCGAGAAAGTCCGGGTGGAATGCGGGCACGTACTGGGCGAGCACCTGTTCGGTGTCGCGCTCGGGATCGACCGTGACAAACAGCACCTGCAGGCGGTTGCCGTCCGGCCCCAGTTTTTCGCGCACCTCCCGCAGCGTTGCGAGCGTCGTTGGACACACGTCAGGGCATTGGGTGTAGCCGAAAAAGACGACAATGACCTTGCCCTTGAAATCCTCCAGGGTACGCGGCTTGCCATGGTGGTCGGTCAAGGACAGGTGACGGCCAAAATCGGCGCCCGTGATATCGGTGGCCTTGAATGAGGCGGGCGACGGGCCGCCGCAGCCGGCCAGGGCCCACAGCCCCGCCGCCAGCAACCCGAACAATGCGCGGCGGTTCACCACTGGAAGTAGTGATCGACCAGCAGCGCAAGAAACAAGAGCGCCAGATACACGATCGAAAAGCGGAACGTGCGCCGGGCCAGCGCGTCGCTGTAGGCGCGTTGCAAATGTACGGCATAGACAAGGAACACCGCGCCCAGCGCCAGCGCGCTGACCAGGTAGAGCCAGCCGCTCATGCGGATCGAGAACGGCAGCAGCGTGACCGCCACCAGCGCGACCGTATAGAGCACGATGTGCAGCCGCGTGAATTCCGAACCATGGGTGACCGGCAGCATCGGCAGGCCGGACTNNGCCGCCCAGCCCAGCACCGGCGGCATGGCGCCCGACGCGCCGCCGATCACGATGTTCTGCGGCGTCGCGGGCTTGAGCAGCACGGTGTAGATGACCGCGTAGCCGACAAAGGTCCCCAGCGTCAGCCACATGGTCAGCGGATTCACCCATTCGTGCAGGATCAGCATGCCCAGCGCGCCGATGATGAATGCAAACACCAGGGTCTCTGTTATCGACAGCACGCCGCGCGGCAGCGGGCGGGCGCGGGTGCGCACCATCTTCGCATCGATGTGCTGCTCGATCAGGCAATTGATGGCGAACGCGGCGCCCGCCAGCAGGCCTATCCCCAGGCTGCCGAAGACCACCGCGCGGGCTGACGGCAATTCCGGCGCGGGGACGCCCAGGAACATCCCGATCATCGCCGTAAACACGGCGAGCAACGTCACCCGCGGCTTGGTGAGCGACAGAAACTGCTGAAACTTCCCTGCGGAAAGGACGAACGTGGTCATTACGGGCGTTGGGTCAGGCGGTGGAGTGGCGGCGCGCGGAACGTGAGGCGGGCGCGTAGTTTATCACCACCGGTGCCCCGCCTTTTGCGGCGCGGCGCGCGCCGGAAGTTCTGTCTTTCCAGGCAGAGATCGAGCTCATCCGATGCGCGACACGTAGAGCAGGCGTCCGATATCCTGGTTGAGTTTCTTGATGTCGGGGTCGGCCGGATAGCGCAAGATCAGTAGCCCATGCGGGTCGATCAGAAAAATGCCGCCCTCGGGGCCTGCCGGCAACGCGGCGAGCAAGACGGAATCGGCCGCGGCGATGCGCAAATCGGGGTGCGCCGCCAGCAACTCAGGCGGCGGCGCACCGTCGCCGGTGACCAGCCACAGGCGCTGCAGGCGCTCGCGTTCCTTGCCGGTCATGGTCCTGGCCTGGCGCGTTGCGTAGAGTTTCCTTGCACACGCTTGATCGCAAGCCACCGCGTCGACCGTCAGCAGCACCCATTTACCGCGCAGGTCGGAGAATGCGAACGATTCGCCGGCAAGCGTGCGCAGGGTCACTTCCGGCAGCGGGTGCGGCGCGACCAGAGTCCCATAGTTGACCTGGCCCGCCGATGGTGTCCAGAAAAAGTAAAACACAAACGACGCGATGAACGGCGCCAGGCACACCGCGGCGAGAATATAGAGCGGGCGCTTACTGCTCATCCTCACCCCCACCTCGCGGCTGCCAATTCAGGACCAGCCACAACACCGCAGCCAACGCGGCGAAGCTGTACCACTGCCACATGTAGCTGACATTCTTTTCGCGCCCCGAATCGGGCGCCGGCCAGTCGCGAATCAGGCCGTCGGGACTTCCCGTCGCCTGTTCGACGACCAGCGGCGCGAGCGTGAGGCCGGAGACACGCGCGAACTCGGCCAGGTCGAGGTTTTGCCAGACCGGTCCGGCCGGCGCGACGTGCTGCAATTCCAGGAAGCTTGGCGGCGATTGATTCAGCAAGCCGGTCACCGTGACCCGGCCCATCGGCGGCGCGGCCGGCGGCGCCGTGTGCTGCGCAGTGGCCGCAATCCAGCCGCGGTTGACCAGTACATGACTACCATCGTCGAGGCGCAAGGGTGTGAGCACAATAAAACCCGCTGCGCCGTTATAGGTGCGATTGTCGAGCAAGATCTGGCGAGCGGCCAGATACTCACCCTCCGCCATGACACGACGGTAGCGCAATTCCGACGTGATATCCGTCACACGACCCAACCGCAGAGGTGCCTGCTGCGCCACAACGGCTGCCTGCGCCTGCATGGCTTCGCGGAACTCCGCGCGGCGCGCCTGCCAGTTCCCCAGCAGGATCGTGGTCAAGATGACCACCGCGGCAGCCACAGTCGGCCACAGGCCCGGGCGAAACTGCCGCCCGCGCAAGATCGATGAGACTGGATTTGGCACGACCCGCCGATTCGTCTACACTGACACCGTTACGTGATCGGGCCCACTGTCAGAGCCACGGCCATTGCAGCCACCTCGCTCCCCATTCATGCGATATTTCGTCATCTTCATCCTCATCTGCATACTCGCCAGCTTGTTCTCGGCGCTGTTTTTCATGTTTCGGGACAAGGGCGACAGCAAGCGCATGGTCAGGGCGCTTACGCTGCGCGTGGCATTGTCGGTCGTGCTGTTCCTGGTGTTGATGGCGGGATTCTATTTCGGCCTGATCGGAAAAGGCGGCCTGTAAGCACTCGGACAAACCTGCCTCCCTCTCCCACGGGGAGAAGGGAGCAGTGCACAACGCAAAAATGCCGCGGAGACTTCCCGCGGCATTTGTTCTTCCAATTTCCGCGTTACAGCCAATAGACGATGATGAACAACAGTATCCACACCACATCCACGAAGTGCCAGTACCAGGCGGCGGCTTCGAAGGCAAAGTGGTGGTGCTCGTCGAAGTGGCCTTTGAATGAGCGCGCCAGCATGACGGAAAGCATGATCGCGCCAATGGTCACGTGAAAGCCGTGAAATCCCGTTAATATGAAAAACGTCGAGCCGTAGACGCCTGTCGTCAGCTTCAGTCCGGTGTGGTAGGCGTGCGTGTATTCATAGGCCTGCAAACCAATGAACGTGACGCCCAGCACGATGGTCAGGAACAGCCAGAGCTTGAGCTTGGTGCGATTGCCCGCCACCAGGCCCCAGTGCGCGATGGTCAGGGTCACGCCGGAAGAAAGAAGCAGCAGCGTGTTGATCGCCGGAATGCCCCATGCTTCCACCGGTGAAAACTGCGTCCTGATATAGGGTCCGGTCGAAGGCCAGCTCGCGGCGAAATCCGGCCACAGCATCTTGTGCAGCGGATTCCCCAGATCCGGCACCGCCAGCGTGCGGATATAGAACAGCGCGCCAAAAAAGGCGGCGAAAAACATCACTTCCGAGAAAATGAACCAGCTCATGCCCCAGCGGAAGCCGGTATCGACCTGATTGTTGTAGACCCGCGATTCCGACTCCGAAATGACTTTGCCGAACCAGCCGATCAACATCCACAACAGGGCGCCGAACCCGGCGAGAACCACCCAGGGCCCGGGAGCATAGTGATTCATCCACAGCACGGCGCCGATTGCGAGCAGCAGCAGCGCCAGCGATCCCCGTATCGGGTAGTTGGCCGGCTGCGGAACGAAGTAGCGATCTGGATTCTGTTCCAAAGCTTCCATGTTTCCTTTCTCCTCAGGCAACAACGCGCTCAGCTCTTTTGCCCCGCGGTTACGCCGTTGATTTCAAAAAAAGTGTACGACAAGGTGATGGTATGCACGTCCGCCGGAAGGTTGGGGTCGACGACAAAAACGACCGGCATCCGGCGCGACTCATGCGGACCCAGGGTCTGCCTGGCAAAACAGAAACATTCGAGTTTGTGAAAGTACTGCGCCGCTACTCTCGGAGCGTAGGAGGGAATGGCCTGGCCGACCATTTCGCGTCCGGTGGTGTTCGCGATGTCGTACATCACATTCACCAGCTCGCCCGGATGCGCCTTGACGGCGACCACTTCCGGCTTGAAGTCCCAGGGCAACTGGTGAATGCTGGCGTCGAACTCGATGGTCACCGTGCGCGACAGATCGACCTGGGTGTTGGCCGCGGTCACCTGGTCCGGATTGAGCAGGTTCCAGAAGCCGGTCGCCTCGCAGATCTTCTGGTAGAACGGCACCAACGCAAAACCGAAGCCGAACATGATGACCACAATCACCACCAGCTTCCTGAGCATCACCCGGTTGGTGGCTTGCACGGCAAGATCAGGCGCGGCAGTCATCGGACCACATAGCGGACAACGAACAGGACCACATACAGCACAACCAGGCCGAACAGCACCAGAGCAATGATGCGATTACCCCGGGCGCGCTTTGCTGCCCATTCGGGATACCGTCTGACGGCCATGGTCGCTCCTGGTTCCGTTTACTTGACGACCGGGGGCGTCTCGAAACTGTGGTACGGCGGCGGCGAGGGCAGAGTCCATTCGAGCCCTTCGGCGCCGTCCCACGG
>PLYG01000043.1 GCA_003153335.1 Betaproteobacteria bacterium
CGGCGCCCAGGCCGTGCATCCAGATGACTGCGGCGTCGGGGTTCGGTCGCGTCTCCAGTTCGATGGTGGCAAGCAGGTCGGTGGGCATGGTGAGTTTCGCCGATGAGGCGTCGATTCTACCCCATGGGCATTGCGCTCATCCGGTGGATGCCGCAGGGTCGGTGTCGGCCGCCGCGGTGTCGAGATGGCGCACCCTGCGGCTCGGGAACACGGCGCGGAATGTGCTGCCCTGGCCGGGCTCGGAGTCAATTTCCAGCTTGGCCTGATGCCGCACCAGGACGTGCTTGACAATGGCCAGGCCGAGTCCCGTTCCCCCGGTTTCGCGGGACCGTCCCGTATCGACCCGGTAAAAGCGCTCCGTCAGACGCGGAATGTGTTCCGGCGCAATGCCGATTCCCGAATCCTTGACCGCAAACTCCGCCTGCCCTTTCTGCAGCCGCCATGTCACCGATATGTCGCCGCCGGCCGGCGTGTACCGAATGGCGTTGCTGACCAGATTGGAAAAGACGCTGCGTAATTCCTGCTCGCTACCAGTCACCGCCAAGTGCGGATCGACGTCCCAGCGGAACCGGTGCCTGCCGGCCGCCAACGACTCGGCATCGACGCCCAGATGGTCAAGCAGCGCCGGGACATCTACCCGCGTACTCGGGGCGATCACGCTGTCGGATTCCAGGCGTGACAGCGTCAGCAGATCTTCGACCAGCCGCGCCATGCGCTCGGCGTGCTCCTTCATCAACTGGTTCTGGCGCCTGGCGACGGCCGGCTCCCGGGGAATGTCGTCGGCAATCAGTTCCAGGAAGCCGGTCAACACGGTCAGCGGCGTGCGCAACTCGTGCGATACGTTAGCGACAAAATCGCGGCGTATGGTTTCCGCCCGCTCGATCGCGGTGACGTCCCGCGAAAGCAGCAAGCGGTCGGCCGCGCCAAAGGGTATCACTTGCAGCGACAGGATTTGCGCCTGGTTTTGCGTTGGGCGCATGGTAACAGGCATCGCTCCGACGTCGAGCGCCAGGTAATCGGCCAGCACCGGATGCCGGGCAATATGCGTGAACAGCAAACCCTGGTCGCGCGCCAGTTCAATTCCGAAGTGCGCTTCCGCCGCCGAATTGCACCATTCGATATGAAACCCGGCATCGAGCAGGACAACACCGTCGGGCAGCGCGCCTGCCGCCTGGCGAAAGCGTTCCAGCGCGCTCGTGAGTCCCTTGCGGCTCGCTTCGTCGCGGCGCCGCGCCCGGTACAGGGTCGAGAACACGCTGTTCCACGCGCCCCAACCCTCCGGAACGACCGCCGCCTCGGGGTCGTCGAGCCAGCGCTGCAGCCGCTGCAAGTAGACGAGTTGCACCACGACCAGTACCAGCAATCCGGCGGCAACGACCCCCAAGCCGGCGGTCAAGTCCCAAACCAGTCCGACCACCAGCCCGAGCAGCGCAATACCGCCTAAGCGTAGCGCAGGCTGAATCCAGAAGTTAGGCATGACCAGCTTGCGCCTGCCAGGGCCGTGGCCTAGGACTGCGCCTCGCGCTCGATGAACTCGAACGACGTATGACGCACGTCGGTGCCCTTGACGATGTAGATCACGTATTCGGCGATATTCTTCGCATGATCGCCGATACGTTCGATGGCTTTGGCGATGAACACGATTTCGATCGCCATCGAAATCGTGCGCGGATCTTCCATCATGAAAGTGATCAGTTGCCGCAGGATGGAACGGAACTCATCGTCGATCGCCTGATCCTCGCGGATGACCGCCGCAGCGGCGACCGTGTCCAGTCGCGCGAATGCATCGAGCACCTTGCGCAACATGCCCAGCGCGATATCGGCAGCGGTCCTGATATCGGAAATGCGCGGCATTTTCATGCGCTCCCGCTCGAAAATCTGCTTGGCCATCCGTGCAATCTTGGCGGCCTCGTCGCCGCTGCGTTCGAGGTCGGTGATGGTCTTGATGATCGCCATCATCAGCCGCAGGTCGCGCGCTGTCGGCTGGCGTTTGGCGATGATGGTGCTACACTCGCGATCGACCGCGACTTCCATCGCGTTGACTTCATGATCGGCGGCAACGACGCGATCCAGCGCCGCGATATCGCCGCTGGCAAATCCCGCCAGGGCGTCGACGATCTGCTGTTCGACAAGCCCCCCCATCCGCACTTACTGCGATACCAGGGCATCGAGGTCGGCGTCGAACTGGGTCGATACGTGTTGATGTTCAGGCATGGTCCATCCTTTCCTTGCATTCTGGTCCGTCGGGGCATCAGCCAAAGCGGCCGGTAATGTAGTCCTCGGTTTCCTTCTTTTCCGGTTTGAGAAAGATCGAGTCGGTGTCGCCGAATTCGATGAGCTTGCCCAGATACATGTAGGCGGTAAAGTCGGAGACGCGCGCGGCCTGTTGCATGTTGTGGGTGACGATCACCACGGTGTAGTCGGTCTTGAGTTCGTGTATAAGTTCTTCGACGTGCGCGGTCGAAATCGGATCCAGCGCGGAGCATGGCTCGTCCAGCAGCAGGACCTCCGGTTTCACGGCGATCCCGCGGGCGATGCACAATCGCTGCTGCTGCCCGCCCGACAGCCCGTTGCCGGACTGGTTCAGCTTGTCCTTGACCTCATTCCAGAGCGCCGCGCGGCTCAACGCCCACTCCACGCGCTCGTCCATTTCGGCCCGGGTCAGGCGCTCGAAGAGTTTGACGCCAAATGCCACGTTGTCGTAGATCGACATCGNNGTTTCTGGAACACCATGCCGATCTTCGCACGCAGGAGCGCAACGTCCTGGGTCGAAGTCAGGAGGTTCTCGCCATCCATCACCACCTCGCCTTCGGCGCGCTGCTCAGGATAGAGCGCATACATCCTGTTGAATACGCGGAGCAGGGTCGACTTGCCGCATCCTGACGGGC
>PLYG01000144.1 GCA_003153335.1 Betaproteobacteria bacterium
GCAAATGGGTGAAGCCGGGCATGATTACCGCGGCATTTTTCTCCGCCGTATCGACCAGCGCGCTCTGCAGGCCCTTGCTCAGGACTATGATCTGGTCGATTGCCGCGCGCAGATACAAGCGGATGTCGGTGGCGATCTGATCATTGCGCGAACGCGCGGTGTGCAGGCGCTTGCCGGCGTCGCCCACCAGCGCGGTGAGCCGCTTTTCGATGTTGAAGTGCACGTCCTCGAGGTCGACCGACCAGGTGAACTTGCCGCCCGCAATCTCGGCACGGATCGCCGCCATCCCGCGCTCGATGTCGGACAGATCTTCCCGGGTCAGCACGCCGACGGCGTTGAGCATCCTGGCGTGGGCGAGCGAACCGGCGATATCCCACTCGGCCAGCCGGTAATCGAAGCCGACTGAGGCGGTAAAGCGCTTGACCAAATCGGAAACCGGCTCGCTGAACCGCCCGGACCAGCCGCCGGTCGGCGAGGAATGAGATTCTGGCATGGGGGCGTGTTGAACAACGCAAAAAGTGCAACAATTGGACTGCCGAAATGTCAGCGATGATTATAAAGCAAAACCCTTCTGCTCTCCGGCCGCTCCGGGTCGGCGAGCGCCCGCCCGCTGCGCTTCCCGAATTCAGGAACCTGGGCGTCATATTGCGCATTCTCCTGATCACCAACGCGATGGGATTCGCGGCGACGCTCGTGCGGGCCCCGATCCCGGCGGACATTGCGCCCGCCGGGGTCGAAATCGCCGGGCTGCTCGAGCCATTGCTGCTGATGCAGGTGTTGGTGCTGGTCGCGTTCGACCCTTGGCTGCGCAAGCAGCCGTATGTCTGGGGGTGCGCGGGGGTTCTGCTCTCGACCATCGCGATCGTGGCGCTGGCCCAGACGATCGATCATCGCTGGCTGCACCTGGCCGAAGTGGCTTGGTGGCGGGCGTTTGTGTTGTCGCTGATTGTCTCCGCCACGGTGCTGATCTATTTCAATTACCGGATGCGGGCGCTGTCGCCGGCGTTGATCGTCGCCCGCCTGCAAGCGCTGCAAGCGCGCATTCGGCCGCATTTCCTTTTCAACAGCATCAACGCGGTGCTCTCGCTGATCCGCACCGAACCCAAGCAGGCGGAATCGGCGCTCGAAGACATGGCGGATCTGTTTCGCGCCGTAATGGCGGACAACCGCGATCTGATCCCGCTGGCCGACGAGGTTGCGCTGTGCAAGAAGTATCTGAATCTCGAGATGCTGCGGCTGGGCGATCGCCTGCAGGTCAAGTGGTATGTCGACAACATGCCCGCCGACGCGCTGGTGCCGCCGCTGATCCTGCAGCCGCTGATCGAAAACGCGGTCTATCATGGCGTGCAGGCGTCCAACGAAGCGGGCGAAGTATCGATCAACATTTACCAGCGCCGCGGCGAGCTGCATGCCATTCTGTCGAATCCGATCTATCCGGATGGCCAGAGTCACTCCGGCAACCAGATGGCGATCGACAACATTCGCGAGCGTCTGGCGCTACACTTCGATGCCGAAGCGGGGCTCTCCGCCAAGGCACTCCGCAACACGTTCCAGGTCCACATCCACATGCCCTATCGCAAACTACGCCGATCCAGCCAATGAGCGACACCTCACCTGTTTCTACCGATGCGGCCGCCGAATCCCGCCCGTCGCGGGTCCTGATTGTCGATGACGAAGCCCCGGCGCGGCGGCGCATGCGCGAGCTACTGGACGATTGTGCGCAGGCTTACCCGGTCGAAATCGTCGGCGAAGCCGAAAGCGGACGGCAGGCGCTGGCGCTCACTCAGTCGCTGGGCGCCAATCTGTTGTTCCTGGACATCCGGATGGCCGACATGGACGGGCTGGAGCTTGCCCGGCATTTGCTCAAGCTGCGCCAGCCTCCGGCGGTGATTTTCACCACCGCGTACGAGCAGCATGCGGTCGATGCGTTCGAAGTGCTCGCGATCGACTATTTGCTGAAGCCGGTGCGGACCGCGCGCCTGCTGGCCGCGCTGCAAAAAGTGCGGCCGCTGCCGCCGGCGGCCGATCAGGCGCTGGCGCGCGCGAATCCTCGCGCGCGCCGCCACTTGTCGGTGTCCGAACGCTCGCGGGTGATTCTGGTGCCGGTCGAAGATATCGTCTACCTCAAGGCCGAACTCAAATACCTCACCATACGCACCGTGGAGCGCGAGTATTTGCTCGAAGAATCGCTGACCAAGCTCGAAGAGGAGTTCGGCGACCGGTTTGTGCGCATCCATCGCAACAGCCTCGTCGCGCGCGCCCTGATCAAGGGCTTCGAGCGCAAGGCCCTGGAGGACGGCGACACGCGCTGGGAAGTGGTGCTCAAGGGTATACCGGAGCGGCTGCCGGTGAGCCGCCGGCAGCAGCATCTGGTCCGGGAACTGGGGCGGGGCAAAGGGACGCTGTAACACCTGATTCCCTCGCTCCGCTTGCGGGGCGAGGGAATCAGCAGGGGGCGTCTCCGCGAGTCTGAGCCTGCTGAAAAGCCCCCTCACCGAGCCGAGTTTGGGTTTTCCTAAGTGCCGTGTCGCCCTCTCCCCGCCAGCGCAGGGCTGTCCGGGGAAAATT
>PLYG01000548.1 GCA_003153335.1 Betaproteobacteria bacterium
ATCACCGCGTTGCAGATGGATATCAAGATCCAGGGTATCACCAAGGAAATCATGGCGGTCGCCCTGAGCCAGGCGCGCGAAGGCCGCATGCATATTCTGGAACTGATGCAGCAGGCGATGCCGCACGCAAGGACCGAAATCTCGCAGCATGCGCCGCGCCTCTACACATTCAAGATCAATCCGGAAAAAATCCGCGATGTGATCGGCAAGGGCGGTTCGGTGATCCGCGCGCTGACCGAGGAAACCGGCACGTCCATCGACATCAAGGATGACGGCACTGTCACCATCGCTTCGGTCAACGCCGACCAGCTCAATGTCGCCAAGAAACGCATCGAGGACATTACGGCGGAAGTCGAGGTTGGCCGTGTTTACGATGGCACAGTGCTACGCCTGCTGGATTTCGGTGCGATCGTCCAGGTGCTGCCCGGCAAGGACGGATTGCTGCACATTTCCCAAATCGCCAACGAGCGGGTCAATCAGGTCAGCGATTATCTCAAAGAGGGCCAGGCGGTCAAAGTCAAAGTGCTCGAGGCCGACGACAAGGGCCGCTTGCGGTTGTCGATGAAGGGGATCCTGGCTGAGCAGGCTCCCGCGGCGCCAGCCGTTGAGCCGGCAGCACCCGCGGCCTAGCCGGTCACGGTCTGGAAACGGGGGCGCCTGCGGGCGCCCTTTTTCTTTGTTGCGCACACCTTGAATGGTCGTCGCTTCTGACCTGGAATGCGACCTCGTTCGCCACTGGTTGGCGGTCAGTCATATCGGGCCCAAACGCGCTTGTAGCGCGAGACCGCAGCTCAGTCAACCCGCAATCGGGGAGGGCGTCGGGATAGGGCAGCGCAAGTACGCACGAGCGGGACCTTGCAGCGGACATTCGATGTTCCGCCANNAATTTGCGGCACGTTTGTGATCAACGTCGCTCGAGCCGACCCGTGCAGACAGGTCAGTCACGAGCGAGTCGTCGTCGGATTCCGGGATCAATGTCGGGGTAATCATCAAGGCCAAAATGTTAGATCGCTGGAGCACATGGACCCGTTGGCTGGCAGGGATCATGATCATTGCCTGCGCGGGTTGCACGTCCACCGGCGGGCCGGCATCCTCGCCCAGCGATCGGGCCTTGGCCGCCAAGACCGCAACATCCACCACGAATCCTGATCAGCGGCTGGCGCTGATTATCGGCAACAGCCGGTATACGGAGTCGCCGCTGATCAATCCAGTCAATGACGCCCGGGCGATGACGGCGGCGCTCACCGGACTCGGGTTTACGGTGACCAACCTCTACGACGCGTCCTTGACCGAAATGAACGAGGCGGCGCGACAGTTCGGCGACAAGCTGCGCGCGGGTGGCGTCGGTCTGTTTTTCTACGCGGGGCACGGCATGCAAATCCGTGGCAAGAATTATCTGATTCCTGTGGGTGCTGACATCAAACGCGAAGACGAAGTCCAGTACAAAGCGTTCGATGCCAACCAGTTGCTGGACAAGATGGAGAGTGCGCACAATCCGATCAACATCGTGATCCTCGATGCGTGTCGTAACAATCCGTTTTCACGCAGTTTCCGCTCGTCCGCGACCGGGCTTGCCCAGATGGAGGCGCCGGTCGGCACCTACGTCTCGTTCTCCACTGCGCCGGGCCGCGTCGCCAGCGACGGGGAAGGAGCCAATGGCTTGTTCACGCAGCATTTGCTTGGTAGCCTGAACACTCCTGGTCTGAAGGTCGAGGACGTTTTCAAGCAGGTGCGCGTGCGTGTCATGCAGGATTCCGGAGGGCAGCAGATTCCCTGGGACAGTTCGTCGCTGACCGGTGACTTTTATTTTTCGCGTCCCGAGCCGAATACGCCACCCGCGAAGGTGTCGGTGCAGGCGGCAGAGGCGCCGGCCAAAGCGCCCCAGCAGGCGCAGGCCAAGGCGGCTCAGACGACCGAAGCCCCGACCAGGGTCGTTCAGCACTCGCAGTCGGCGCCTCCGCCTCCGTCGCCAGGCACGCAGGCTGCGCAGCCGACACAGGCCGCGAAGAAGCCGGCGCCGCCGCCCGCCGTCGTGGCATCGGCCCCACCCGTCACCGCATCAAACGCAAAAGCCGAGCCCGCTCCAGTTGACGCTGCCGAGGGTTCGCGAACAACCGGCAAGCCGGCGGCTACCGACAAGATGCTGCTGGCCAAAGCCAATACGGGACTCTCCGCTGCGCCTCCGTCTCAGCCGGGTGGCGAAAGCACCTACAGGCGCGGGATGGAGGCCTACAAGAAGAGCGACTTGCAGGCTGCTTACGATCTATTTGCGCAGGCGGCGGAGCAGGGCAATGGAGGGGCGCAGTATGAATTAGCGATGTTTCAAAAGACCGGCCGGAATCCGGTCAAGCAGGACGTGGTGCAGGCGCGCCGATGGTTCACGCGGGCTGCTGAGCAAGGCAACGTCGCCGCGCAGTACGAACTGGGGCAGATGTTCGACCAGGGCATAGGCGGCGACAAGAGTTGCAAGGATGCGGAAAAATGGCTGCACCGTGCGGCCGAGAAAGCACACATCGAGGCGATGGTTCAGGTGGGCTGGATGAATCTGCGCGGATGCGGCGGAGAGAAGAATCCCGCGGAGGCCGCAAAGTGGCTGCGACAGGCCGCTGCAAAGGGCTCCCGCGATGCGCAGTTCTCCCTGGGGGTGTTGTACTTCAATGGCGAGGGCGTCGCCAAAGATCCGCGCGAGGCGCGCAAACTGCTCGAGGCGGCTGCTGCCAAGGGCCATCCGTCGGCCAAATTCTATCTCGATCGGCTTCAATAGAAGCCGCGCAGGCTGAAACGCAAGTTTGCGTCGCGACCCGCGGTCAGCAAGTGTTTTGCAAGTGGCTCGGCGCAACAACAGTCCCGGCGCGGCAGGGCTTGGGTTGACGAAATATCGTTGACGGCGCGCAGGAATTCTTGTTACATGAACGTTTCCGCGTAGCAGGCGGGCGCCATGAAAAAGTGGGGGGAAATCGGGATGGGTCTGCGGCTTAAATTCAATCTTTGTCTGGGGGCAATCCTTCTCATCGGAATGCTGGTCTTCGGCTTCCAGGGCCATCGTATCCTGCAGCAGAATGCACTCGACGAGGTGATGGGCACCGCCAATCTGATGATTGAATCGGCGCTGGCTATGCGTTCGTACACGGCGACCAATATCAAGCCTCTGCTCGAGCCGCGCCTTGAGGTCGAATTCCTGCCGCAGTCGGTCTCGGCGTTTGCCGCGTCGCAAGTCATGGCTGAAGTCAAGAAGTCTTATCCCGAATATACGTACAAAGAGGCGGCGATCAATCCGACCAATCCGCGCGACCGGGCAACGGACTGGGAAGTGGATCTGATCAACGCGTTTCGCAATGCGCCGGCAACGCCGTTCATTGCCGGCGAGCGGGGCACCGGCGATGCGCGCACGCTCTATGTCGCGCGCCCGATCCAGATCAAGAATCCTCAATGCCTGGCGTGCCACAGCACGCCCCGCGCCGCGCCGTCGTCGATGATCCGGATCTATGGCGAGGCAAATGGCTTTGGCTGGAATATGAACGAGGTCATCGGGGCCCAGATCGTGACCATTCCGATGTCCGTACCGCTCAAGAAGGCCGACACCGCGTTCTACGCGTTTGTTGCGTTCCTGTTCGGCGTCTTTGTCCTTATCTTCATTGCTCTGCACATCATGCTGAGCTATTTTGTCCTGAAGCCGCTCGGACGCATGGGCCGTGCCGCATCCGAAATCAGCACAGGCAATCTGAATGTGCCCGAGTTGGACGAATCGGGCAAAGACGAGGTGTCGAAACTCGCTGTCGTGTTCAACCGCATGACCCGCAGCCTCAAGAAGGCGATGCAGATGCTTGAACGCCAGTAGGGGCCCAATGCCGGTTTCCGCCGCTCACGCCCTCGTTCCCGGGCATGAACTTCTCGAATATCGGATCGATGCGCTGCTGGCAAGCGGGCCGTTTGGCCTGACCTATCTTGCCCACGATATGCAGATGAACGCGCGGGTCGCGATTCGCGAGTACCTGCCGATCGGCATTGCGGCCCGCGGCAGGGATTCGATGATCGAACCCTTGTTTCCTCGCGAAGGCGATTTGCTGCGGCAGGCGGTCGCGCGCTTTCTGGAGGAAACGCGATTGCTGGCAGCAGTCCGGCACCCCAACGTTTTGCGCGTGTCCAGGCTGTTCGAGGCGAACGGCACCGCGTACATGGTCACCGACTACGAGCCGGGAACGACGCTCTACGACTGGCGCGCCCGTGCGGGTTGTCCCAGCCAGAACGCATTGTCGAGGATTCTGCTGCCGGTGCTCGACGGGCTGCAGGCGATGCATGAAGCGGGGGTGCTGCATCGCGATTTGAAGCCGACCAAGATCCGCCTGCGCGCGGACGGCGCTCCCGTCATCCTCGATTTCGGTGCCGCGCATCATGTCCCGACGGGACGGTTGCGCGACGCGACGGTGCAAGTCACCCTGGGTTACGCGCCGCTGGAGGCCTACTATTCCGGCGGGAAGCGAGGTCCGTGGAGTGATCTTTATTCGCTCGCCGGCATCGTATACTGGGTGATTACCGGCGAGCGGCCGCAGGAAGCGCCAGAGAGGCTGCTTGGCGACACCATGCCGAAACTCGCCTCTCTGCCTGATGCCAGCCAGTACACGCCGGACTTTTTGGCCGCACTCGACTGGGCCCTGGAACTGGATGCCGATAAACGGCCGCGAGAGGCGCAGATATTCAAACGCGCACTGGCCCCGGGCGGCCGGGAGGTGGCTGACATGGTTCGCACAATGACCAGCCATGAGCCTCGCGCCATCCGGACTGCTCCGACGCCGGCGCCGGGACCGGACCAAGCGGAGTTTGTTCCCGATACCGAACTGCTGGCTAGCGCAAAACACGAGCTTGCGCGGCACCTGGGGCCGATTGCCAATATGGTCGTCAAAAAGGCTTTGAGCGAAGCCAGCGACTGGCGGGACTTCTGCAACCGGGCCGCATCGCAGATTGGCGACGAATCGGCGCGTCAGTCCTTCCTCGAACAGTTTTCAGGCCGCGACCGGCAGCTCCCCGCGACCAGCCACGCACAGCCCGCGCACGCAGTCGTCGCGCCGGCGCCGGTGGCGGCATTTGATGCGGAGTTGCTTGCGGGACTTGAGGCCGAACTGGCAACCTATCTGGGCGCGATCGCCAAGATCGTGATCAAGCGCTGCGCGAGCCACGCCAAAAACAAGGGCGACCTGTACGAGCGGATAGCCGTTGAGCTGGAAGACCCAGTGCGCACGCGGAAGTTCCTTGCGTGGGCCGAGTCGAGGTACGGGCTGCGGTAGGAGCCCGTCCGGCTCTCGGGCAAACTGTTGAGAATAGCCAGACAGCGTCCGATTTATCGCAGGCTCAAGCCAGGAATCCGCGGCCCCCGCGCCTTGTTCCGCGCGGCTTCACGCGCCGTGCGCCCCGGCACGAAGCGGCAACTGCATGATCGCTTCCCGGTTGCTCCAAGAAAAGATTTTATCCGCCGCTTCGCGCCACGGCAACCAGCGGGACGAAAGATGCTCGTTCGGCGCCAGTTTCACCGGCAACCGCTCCGGTACCCGCAGTCCAAACACGTGTTCCATGTTGTGTGTCATTCCTGGCGGATAGCGATGCCGCCACTGCGGAAAAATCTCGTAGACATTGCACAGGCGCCAATCGACCACGCCGCCGAATTGCGCTGCATCGATGCCCGTTTCCTCGCGCAACTCACGCGTCGCCGTCGCGGTTAGCGATTCTCCGTGCTCCTGGCTTCCGGTTACCGATTGCCAATGATCGGGGAAGTCGGCGCGTTCGAGAAGCAGCGCCCGCAAATCGCCGTCGTGGATGACGATCAAGATCGAGACCGGAACTTTATAAGATTTGGACATCAGGCGAGAAGGAAGGGACTGCCATGCCGGGCCGTTCCGGCCTGATTCGCCCGAAACTCCTGCGTGGCCGAGCGCGGCTCTTCAGTCCGCCAGAAACAGCCAGAAGGGCTTGCGATGCTCCTGCCAGTACTCGGAGGCCTCGGAAAAAATGTCCAGCGCAGTTTCGAAATCTTCGTGGTGCGTCTTGCGAAACTTCTCGGCCCCTTGCCACAGAATGACGACTCCATGCTTGTCCATCCACTCTTCGTCTTCGAGGCAGTCGGCCAGCGCGTCCCAGTTATGGCCGAAGTGGTCGGGAAGATTGATGCCTTTTTCCAGCGCCTTGAGCAGCGCCGGTTTGCCGGCTATCCTGGACAGATCCACCGAATAGAACTTCAGATGCGCCGCCTTCGCAGCGGCCCGCAGCGATTCGGTCGCGCTATCCCAATCCTGCACGCCGGCGGCTGCAACGTCGGTCAGCTCAGGTGTCTTCATGTTTTAATCCCTGGGTGTGCATGTGTCTACCGGATTCGCCTGAAAGTCCGGTAATGGTCGTCGGAATAGTAGCATTCCCGCGCGGAACTCTGTTCTCCGCCGCAGACGATTCGATTCGCACCGCGGCCCCGCACGCCCGGCGTCTTCACCGTGTATTCGCGGTAGTAGCCGCGCGGCATGCGGGGCAGCGCGTGCTCCCGGTTTCCGAACTCGATCCCGTCGCGGTCGAAGGGGAACGGGCCATTGCGTCGGATCAGTTCGAGCGTGTGCAGTGCCTGCGGCGGCAAGCCGTCGGCGGAAATGTCTGCCGACTTCCGGTCGCGCGCGTGCACACCGCCCGCGGCGAAAAGCAGGCAGACCAAGGCAATGGTTCCGGCGCGCAGCAGCTTGGCTATCATCTGTGAATGTGTTTCGCCCGAAGTGGCGATTATGCTACGCAAAAGCGGTTTGCGGGGCAACCGCAGCAACAGCTATTCGAACTGCCTGCGGAACGACGCCAACTCTTCGCGCAAATTCACCACGTCGGCTTCGAGCCGCGCGACCCGATCGGACAACGACTGTCCGGATGACCCTACCGCAGCGACCTCGCCTTCGGCCAGCGCTGTCGTATCGACTTCTCCGCACAGCAGGTGCATATAGCGGGATTCCTTGGTGCCCGGAAGTCGCGGCAGGCGCATGGCGAACGGCTGGTTGCGCTCGCCCAGCTGCCCGAGCACGGCCTCGACTTCCGCCAGATCGCGAAACTCGGCCAGCCTATCGGACCGCGATTTGAGTTCGCCCGGGGTCTGCGCGCCGCGCAGCAACAGCAGAGTCATCACCGCATGCGCTTGGCGGTCGAGATCGTGCCACTTGCTGAATTGCTGCTGATACTTGCGCACGCGGCCGCCTGCCTGATCGACTTCCCACAATAGTTTCTTTTCGCGCAAGCTGTCCAGCGCGCGGACCACCGTGTCCTCGTCGTAGCGGACTACGGGCTCGCGGCTGGTGGTCTGATTGCACGCGTTGGTCAGCGCGTTGAGCGACAGCGGGTAGTGGTCAGGCGTCGAGACCTCCTTTTCCATCAGCGCGCCCA
Source organism: Betaproteobacteria bacterium (assembly GCA_003153335.1). Lineage (GTDB taxonomy): Bacteria > Pseudomonadota > Gammaproteobacteria > Burkholderiales > Casimicrobiaceae > PALSA-1005. Next base: position 7,399 of record PLYG01000548.1, read on the forward strand.
GTACCCGCGCCTCTTCTGCTGTGAGCAGGATATGCATGCGCGGCCTGCCTCAGGCGACCGGCGGATTGCGCAGGCGGATATGCAGGTCGCGCAGCTGCTTTTCGTCAACGTGCGACGGCGCTTCGACCAGCAAATCCTGCCCGCGCTGGGTCTTCGGAAACGCAATCACGTCGCGGATTGACTCGGCCTTGCACATCATGGCGACGATCCGGTCCAGTCCGAAGGCAATGCCGCCATGCGGGGGCGCGCCCAGTTGCAGCGCTTTGAGCAAAAAACCGAACTTCTTTTGCTGGTCTTCAGGGGTAATCCGCAACGCATCGAATACCTTTGCCTGTACCTCGGACCGGTGAATGCGCACCGAGCCGCCGCCTAGTTCCCAGCCATTGAGTACCACGTCGTAAGCTTTGGACAACGCGGCGCCGGGGTCGGTGGCCAACAGATCTTCATGACCGTCCTTGGGCGCGGTAAACGGATGATGGCGGGCCGTCCAGGTCTTGTTGTCTTCGTCATATTCAAACATGGGAAAGTCGACCACCCACGCGGGCTTCCATTCGCCTTCGACCAGGCCGCGGTCGTGTCCGACCCTGGCGCGCAGCGCGCCGATCGCGTCGTTGACGACTTTTTCCCTGTCGGCACCGAAAAACATCAGGTCGCCGGTTTGCGCGCCGCTACGCGCCATGATCGCCGCCAGCACATCGGCGGAGAGGAACTTGACGATGGGCGATTGCAGGCCTTCCTCGCTGATTTTCACCGCATCGTTGACCTTGATATAGGCCAGTCCGCGTGCGCCGTAGATGGCGACGAATTGCGTGTAATCGTCGATTTCCCTGCGCGACAGCGTCGCGCCGCCTGGAACGCGCAGCGCAACGACCCTGCCGCTGGGGAGGTCGGCGGCAGCGCGAAATACCTTAAACTCCACCGTCTTCATCAGGTCGGTCAGTTCGGTGAACTTGAGCGGGATGCGCAGATCGGGTTTGTCNNCGATCTGCGTGAACTCGGGCTGGCGGTCCGCGCGCAGGTCCTCGTCGCGAAAGCACTTGGTGATCTGGTAGTACCGGTCGTAGCCCGCGATCATCAACATCTGCTTGAAGAGCTGCGGGCTTTGCGGCAGGGCATAGAACATGCCGTCGTGCAACCGTGAAGGCACCAGGAATTCGCGCGCGCCCTCGGGTGTCGACTTGTAGAGCGTCGGCGTTTCGATGTCGATGAAGCCTGCGCGGTCGAGGTAGGAGCGCGCGGCCATCGCCGCGCGATAACGCAGCCGCATGTTCTTCTGCATCGCCGGCCGGCGCAGATCCATCACCCGGTTTTCGAGGCGCACGGTTTCCGAAATGTCGGTATCGTCCAGCATGAACGGTGGCGTCGTGGAGGCATTGAGGATTTCCATTTCAAGGGCAAGGACCTCGACGCGGCCGCTGACCAGTTCTTCATTGACTGTTCCCGCGGGACGTTGGCGCACCCGGCCGGTGATCTTCAGTACATATTCCATCCGCACGTTTTCGGCGGTGGCGAAGGTATCGGCGCGATCGGGGTCGCATACTACCTGCACCAGCCCTTCGCGGTCGCGCAAATCGATGAAAATGACGCCGCCGTGGTCGCGTCGTCGGTGCACCCAACCCATCAGTGTGACGGTCTGGTCCAGATAACGCTGGTCGACCAGCCCGCAATATTGCGTACGCATGACAAACTCCATGTTCGTTTGTTCGTTAAGGGAGTAATTCCGGACAGAATTGGGGCGGGCGGGGACGGCCGTTACGGCATCTCTGACCCCACCCGGTCAATTTCGGAGCGCGTTGGGCTTGCCTGCTCCGACTGTGCCTGACGCCACCTGATGGCCCGGGCCGACCACGCCCATCGACACGATGTATTTCAGCGCCTCATCGACGCTCATGTCGAGTTCCTGAGTCTTGTTCTTCGGCACCAGCAGGAAGTAGCCCGAAGTGGGATTCGGCGTCGTGGGAACGTATACGCTCACATGATCCCCCGGAAGCCGACTCAGCACTTCGCCGGAAGGGGTGCCGGTCATGAAGGCGATGGTGTAGCTGCCGGGGCTGGGAAACTCGATCAGCAGCGCCTTGCGAAACGCCTGGCCCGTATCGGAGAACAGCGTGTCGCTCACCTGCTTGACGCCCGAGTATATGGACTTGACCACCGGAATCCGGCGCAGCACGCTGTCCCAGCCCTTGACCAGTCTCTGTCCCACAAAGTTGCGAGTCATGACTCCGGTGACCAGCAGAATGATGAATGTCAGCACGACGCCCAGTCCGGGAATCGTAAAGCCCAGCAGCGTCTCCGGCCGGTATTGTTGCGGGATCAGCAGCAAGGTCTTGTCCAGCGTGGACACAATCAGGGTCAGCACCCAGATGGTGATGCCCAGCGGGACCCATAGGATGAGCCCGGTTACCAGGTAGCGGCGCAAGCGCTGCACTTCAATCGCCAACGCCAGGGGTTGTGGACGACGCCGGCGCGGCGCTTTCGCCCTTGCTGGAAGCCGGTTCAGCCGTCTTGCTCCCGCTCGATTCGGTGCCCGCACTCTTCGGTCCATCTGCCGTTGCGGCGGCGCCGTCGGGCTTGGCCTTGTCAGCGGCTTTGGCACTGCCGGAGCCTTTGAAGTCGGTGGCGTACCAGCCGCTACCCTTCAGATGGAATCCGGCAGCCGAAAGCAGCTTGACCAACGCGGGTTTGCCGCAGCTTGGACAAGCGACGAGCGGGGCATCGGCCATTTTTTGCAGCGCGTCCTTTTCGAACCCGCACTTACTGCAACGATATTCATAAATCGGCATGGTTGACCTCGTCAGTTTTGCTGGAAAAACAGCAGAAATGACGTAAAAAAACAAGATTATACTCGATCCCCTCGCATTTTTTGCGGCGCATCGTGCCGCGCGCGCCCATCCCGCAGACAAATGTGACGAACAGTCGATACGCGCGACCGAGTTGTACCCATCCCGCCTTGTCAGATCCCCCGCAGTTTGCGATAGTGGGGTCCGCGCGGGAGTTCGGAGAGTGCTTTGAGCAGTCATATCGTTTGGTGGATCATGGCCGCGGTTCTGGTTGGCGTTGAACTGGCAACCGGCACCTTTTATTTGCTGGCTGTGGGTGCGGCCTTCGTCATCGGTGGTCTTGTTGCCTGGTTGGGATTCGAGGGCTGGGTCCAATTTGCCATCGCATCGGCGGCGAGCGTGGCGGGGGTCGCCGCCGCGCATCGCTGGCGCAAGAGCCGCGCGCAAACACCGCAAATGCCTGGCCTGGACATCGGGCAAACCGTGAAGGTGATCGAGTGGCGCGAAAACGGTGCGGCCCGTGTCCAGTATCGCGGATCGTATTGGGATGCCGAACTTGCCACGCCGCAGACACCGCGGCATGAGGCTATGGTCATCAAGGAAATGCGCGGATCCGTGCTGGTGCTCACGGTCCCGCATAAATAACCGTTTTCTTCAGGGGCGAACAGATATGGAACTCAAGCTGCTTTTTTTTGTGCTGTTTCTCGTTGCGGTGGTGATCTTGCTACCGCGCTACCTCCGGATAGTTCCGCAGCAGCGCGCCTTCGTGGTCGAGCGCCTCGGCCGGTTTCATGCCGTGCTGCAGCCGGGGCTGAACTTCGTCGTGCCGTTCATCGACACCGTGCGTTACAAGCACGACCTGCGCGAGATCCCGCTCGACGTACCCAGCCAGATCTGCATCACCAAGGACAATACGCAGTTGCAGGTCGACGGTATCCTGTATTTCCAGGTCACGGATCCCAAATTGGCGTCCTACGGATCGAGCAACTTCGAACTGGCGATTACGCAGCTTGCGCAAACCACGCTGCGTTCGGTCATTGGCCGCATGGAACTGGACAAGACCTTCGAGGAGCGCGACCACATCAATGCGACCGTTGTCGCGGCGCTCGACGACGCCGCGAGGAGCTGGGGCGTCAAGGTCCTGCGCTACGAGATCAAGGATCTCACGCCGCCCAAGGAGATCCTGCATGCGATGCAGGCGCAGATCACCGCCGAACGCGAAAAGCGCGCGGTGATTGCGGCGTCGGAAGGGCGGCGTCAGGAGCAAATCAACATCGCGACCGGGCAGCGCGAAGCCTCCATCGCCCGGTCAGAAGGCGAAAAGCAGGCCGAGATCAACAAGGCGCAGGGCGAGGCGGCCGCGATTCTGGCCAAGGCGGCGGCCAACGCGACCGCGATCCGGCAGATCGCGGATGCGATCAGTGCGCCGGGTGGGATGAATGCAGTCAATCTCAAGATTGCGGAGCAATACGTGGCAGCGTTTGCCGGACTCGCCAAGGAAGGCAATACGCTGATCGTGCCCTCGAACATGTCCGATCTGGCCAGCCTGGTCACCAGTGCCACGACGGTGTTCAAGGCTGGCAAACCGGAAACTTGAAGGGGCAACGATATGGAAATCAAGGATAAGGTGTTTCTGGTCACTGGAGGGGCCTCCGGTCTGGGTGCGGGCACGGCGCGAATGCTTGTGGCCCATGGAGGCAAGGTCGTGCTGGCAGACGTACGCGAACCGGAGGGCCAGGCGTTTGCCGCGGAACTGGGTGCCGGCGCGAAGTTTTGCCGGACCGATGTCACAGACGAGGCCAGTGTCAAGGCTGCGATTGCGGTTGCGACCGCCATGGGAGAATTGCGCGGGCTGATCAGTTGCGCCGGCATTGTGCATGGCGAGCGGATCGTGAAGCGGGACGGTGCGCATTCGCTCGCGGCATTTTCGCGCGTGATCGGCGTCAATCTGATCGGTGCATTCAATGTCATGCGGCTCGCGTGCGAAGCGATGGCGAAAAATGAGCCCACTGCCGGTGGCGAGCGCGGGGTTGTCGTCCACACGGCAAGTGTCGCGGCGTACGACGGACAGATCGGACAAGCGGCCTACGCGTCGTCGAAGGCCGGACTCGTCGGACTGACTTTGCCGGCGGCGCGAGAACTGGCAAGCCTGGGCATACGCGTGATGACTATCGCGCCGGGGATATTCGCCACGCCGATGATGGCCAATCTCCCGCCCGAGGTGCAGACGGCGTTGGGCAAGATGGTGCCGTTTCCGCCTCGACTGGGCCGGCCCGACGAGTATGCGGGACTGGTCAAGGCCATCGTTGAAAGCGAGTACCTGAACGGCGAAGTGATTCGTCTCGACGGCGCAATAAGGCTGGCGCCGAAATAGCGACGCGGAGCCCTGCAGTTCAAAGCTGGCGATCGTCGCCATCTCGGGAACGCCGAAGCCGCGCCGCCGGGCGGCCTCGCGAACACCGTAGCCCTGGTCGGGGCCTATCGCAGATTCAGCTTCTGGGCTTCGCCGCCAACAGCAGCGACCATACGATCAGCACCACGAACAACGCCAGAGTCCACGCCGGTATCGACAGCCCCAGCACCAGATCGACGTGTGCGCATTCGCCGCTGCCCTTGAGCGTGCGTTCGATCACATCGAAAAACCGCAGGGTTTCGAACATGTATCCGATGCCCATTCCGCACGCGGGGACCTGATCCGCCGGCAGGCTTTGAATCCACAAATGGCGCAGGGCGAGTCCTATGCCCGCCCCGCCCAGGACCAGTTGCAGNNTGGTCGCAATTAGGAATACGGCCCCCATTGCCACCAGCACCACGCGTTGGAACATGCAAAGCGGACAGGGCTCGAGGTCCAGCGCATACTGCAAATAGAGTGCGTATGACAGCAGTGCGGCGCAGACGACAAAGCCGAGAAAATAGCCGGCGCGGCGGGAGGGTAGCCAGTTGAGCATGTCGTCAGTGCCTGATTGAGAACTGCGGGGGTGGATCGCGAGTGCCGGCGCGATCAGGCGCCGGCGGCGGCCAGCGCTTGGTCGATATCCCAGAGAATATCGTCGAGGTCTTCGAGACCGATTGAAAGCCGGATCATTTCCGGACGCACGCCGGCGGCGATTTGTTGCGCTTCATCGAGCTGGCGATGCGTCGTCGATGCC
>PLYG01000212.1 GCA_003153335.1 Betaproteobacteria bacterium
CACGATGACGCGATTCGCGCCGGCGAAATGGCGATGGTTCATGTTGTGGCGATCGGTGCCAACGGCATACCGCCCCCGGGACCACTGGCCGCCGGACCGCCCTATCAGTCGGTACAACCGGTGCTCGTCTATCGGATAGACGAGCGGCAACCGTTGAACTGGCGGGACCTCGAAGAGCAGCCGGTTCTGACCACACCGGACCAGCCCATCGCCGAATTTGCCGCCGACGATTCCAGGATCCGCGAGGAATCCATTCGTTTTACCCCCGTGCCATCTCCGCGCAAGCTCGCGGAAACCATGGTTGCGGGCGCCGCGCACTACGGGATCCTCTATCGGCACACCCTCGCCTTTTTGCGCAATGTCTATCTCGATATCGACGCCGCGTTCCCGATCGGCCGGGCGCGGGAGCTGCGCTGGCGTAGCCCTAAGTCCAACATCGCGCTGTCGGACAAGGTGGAGCGCTATTTCGCGCTGATCAAAAAGGATGGCACGCTGGCGAGATTGCTCGATCGCTATTACGGCCACACCCAGCGCGTGGACACGCAGGCGGCGGAGGCATTCCAGGACAAGGTCAACCGGCTGTTGCCCGCCTTTCGCGGAATGTTTCAGGGCGCGCAGCAGAGCACCGGCATTGAATGGCGCCTGCTCGCCGCCATCGCCTACCAGGAATCGCAATGGGATCCGTGGGCAACGAGCCCGACCAATGTGCGCGGGATGATGATGCTCACCGAGGATACGTCGGCGCAACTCAAAGTGACCGACCGCCTCGACCCCGTGCAAAGCATCGCCGCCGGCGCGCAGCTCGTGGCGCAACTCAGGCAACTGCTGCCGGAGAGAATCCGCGAACCCGACCGTACCTGGGTTGCTTTGGCGGCGTTCAATCTGGGCTACGCCCATGTCGAAGATGCGCGGATCCTCGCGCAGCAGCAGAAGCTCAACCCCGATTCATGGACCGATCTGAAGAAAGTGCTGCCGCTGCTGGCCAAGCCGGAATTCGCCGCCAAGGCCAAGCGCGGGTTTGCGCGAGGAGGCCAGGCGGTCATCTTTGTCGAAAACGTCCGGGCCTATTACGACATCCTCGCCCAGCTCGAGCCGCCGCATCGGCCGCTGGCAGCGGCGACCCAATAGTCGTGCACCATCGGGCAATCGAAGACCACCGCAGTTTGCGCCACAGGACGCCATTTCCATCGCCCCGCATGCGCCGAGCGTGAGGTCCGAAAGCCTCCGTTACCGGGGCTGTTCGCGAAAATATTCACACGGCGGTGATGACGGTCATGCCGCCGGTGTAGTCCCGCAACGCTAGGGGCACGGTGATCGACCCATCCGCGTTCTGATAATTTTCTAGCACGGCGACCAGGGTGCGGCCGACCGCCAGCCCCGAACCGTTGAGCGTATGCACCAGCTCGGTCTTGCCTTGCGCATTCCTGAACCGCGCCTGCATTCGCCGCGCCTGGAACGCTTCGCAGTTGCTGCACGACGAAATTTCGCGATACGTGTTCTGCGCGGGCAGCCACACCTCGAGGTCGTAGGTCTTGGCCGCGCCGAAACCCATGTCCCCGGTGCACAAGGCCATCACCCGATAAGGAAGCTCAAGCTTTTGCAGAATCGTTTCCGCATCGCGCGTGAGTTGCTCCAGCGCTTCATCGGAGTGATCCGGGTGGGTCACCCAGACCAGTTCCACCTTGTCGAATTGATGCTGGCGGATCATTCCCCGCGTGTCCTTGCCATACGAACCCGCTTCCGAGCGGAAACAGGGAGAATGCGCGGTGAACTTCAGCGGCAGCGCAGCGAGGAGCACGATTTCATCGCGCACCTGGTTGGTCAGCGTGATTTCAGAGGTCGAAATGAGGTACAGTTTTCCCGAATCCCCTTCCGCGCCGCCCTTGGTCACGGCGAACATGTCCTGCTCGAACTTGGGTAACTGGCCGGTACCCAGCAGCGTTGCCGCGTTGACAATGTAGGGCGTGTAGCACTCGACATAGCCGTGGTCCCGCGTGTGCGTATCCAGCATGAACTGGGCAAGCGCCCGATGCAGCCGCGCGATCCCGCCGCGGAGGAACGAAAACCGCGCGCCAGAGAGCTTGGCCGCCACCGCGAAATCGATCAGACCGAGATTTTCTCCGAGATCGGTGTGGTCCTTGGGTGTAAAGGCGAACGCGCGCGGAGCGCCCCAGCGCCGCACCTCGACGTTGTCCACCTCCGAGCGGCCGAGCGGGACACTGGCATGCGGCAAGTTGGGCATCCCCAGCATCAGTTCGCGCAACCCCACCTGCACGACCTCCAGTTGCGCTTCGCACGCTTTCAGTTCCTCGCCGGCGCCCGCCACCTCGGCCAACAGCGCCGATGCATCCTCGCCCTTTGCCTTCGCGATGCCGATCTGCCTGGAAGCGATGTTGCGCCGGGCCTGCAATTCCTGCGTGCGCACCTGCAGCGCCTTGCGCTCGTTTTCCAGCCGGTGAAACGCGTCCACGTCCAGCGTGTAGCCGCGCTTGGCCAACGCCGCGGCGACGGCATTGAGGTCGGTGCGAAACAATTGTGGATCCAGCATGATTCAACCTCGATTTTCAAAATGACCGATTGCGCAAGACGCGCGCCGGTGTGCAGCAATGGAGGTGTCGTGTTTTTCCCGCCTAGCGGGAGGACGGGCGCGAACTGGACGCCAGCCGTGCGCGGGCATGATCCGGCGAATTCGGGAGCAGCGTAAGGCGGGGTTTCATGCGCCCGATATTAGCGCTTTCGCATGGATTCGGCTAGCCGGATTTCGGTTTCCTGACGGCTGCCTTGTCCAGCTGTCGCAGGTGCGCCAACTTCTCTCCGATCTTCGCTTCCAGCCCGCATTCCGTGGGACGGTAGAACGAAACCTTGGGCATGCCCTCGGGCAGGTAGTTTTCGCTGGCCACGTAGCCCTCCTCCTCATCGTGCGCATAGCGGTAGCCCTGACCGTAGCCCAGGTTTTTCATCAGCTTGGTCGGCGCATTGCGAATGTGCAGCGGGACCGGCCGCGTGCCGTCCTCGGCGATGAATGCGCGTGCGGCGTTGTAAGCCTTGTAGACGGCGTTGCTTTTCGACGTGCACGCAAGGTAGATGCAGCATTCGGCGAGGGCGAGTTCGCCTTCCGGCGAGCCCAGCCG
>PLYG01000442.1 GCA_003153335.1 Betaproteobacteria bacterium
CGCATGCGTCGCACGGGGCGCGGGGATTGGTCGGCGCAGGGTTCGGCGTCACGCCGGATCAACCCGAGTTCCAGCCGCTGCGCGACGAATTTCTCGGGTACTATGCCGACGCCCTTTGCGTCCGCACCGTGCTGTTTCCTGGCGTCACGGCGCTGCTCGATGCGCTGGATGCAGCCGGCCTGCCTTGGGGCATCGTCACCAACAAAGTCAGCCGCTTGACGTTGCCCCTGCTTGAGGCGCTGAATCTGCGCCAGCGCCCCGGATGCATCGTCTGCGGTGACACGACGGCGCGGGCCAAACCGTATCCCGACCCCCTTTTTGCCGCGGCTGACATGCTTGCCATGCCCCCGGCGGCCTGCGTCTATGTGGGCGACGCCGAGCGGGACGTGGAAGCGGGAAACGCTGCAGGCATGGCCACCTTGGTGGCGCGTTACGGATATATTCGCCAGGACGAGAAGCCGGAGCTGTGGCCTGCCCGCGGACATCTTGAATCACCGCTCGAATTGCTGTCCTGGCTGCCGGAGAACCGGAGTCTTGCGGGTTGATTTTAGGGCCGGTGCCGATTNNAGCGGCAGGCAACTCATCCCTGCATAGATCCATTCGCGCGACTGTCCACCGCGCCAGCCCGTGACGATAACGCTTTCGTTCCGGGCCAGGGGCTGCAGGATCAACCGCAGTACATCGTCCGGCCCGCTCAACTGCGCGCCATTCGCTCTGGACAATATATCGTTGCTGTATAAGCCCAGCATCGCGCCAGTTCCGCCAGGATTCTGGACCAGAAGACCGTCCGCCGCCGGTTTGAACAAGTCGGTCCAACCGCTTCGCTCCCGCATCACGCCATCCACGATTTCAGGCCGCAACACGTAGGCGCGAGCGCGCTGCTCGGGCGCGAGCTTGCACGCGTCCGCGGCGGGTGACGGCGCCTTGGCCACATTGGTTGAGGACGCGACAGCTTTCGTGCGGGCTGCAGGCTGCCCGCGCTCGCGCAACGGTAACCGGATTTCCCTGCCGTCGCGGACCAGACGGACTCCGTCGGCATCGACTGCCGCCAAGGTATTTCCCGGCTCGAGTTCCTCGCCCACCCGGAGCCAGAGAATGCGCTTGTTGTCGATCTTGAACAGCGCCTGCGATGCCTTCTGCCCGCGATCGCCGGGCTCGCGCGCGATACCCATCAGCCGAATACGTCCTTCGACAGCGCTGGAGATCGTTGGTTGCTGCGTCAGGACGGGCTCGGCGCGCGTGAAGCCCAATGCGCTACCGGAGAGAATCCGCGCCGACCAATCGGTGTCCTGCTGGACCAAAGCGGGCGCCACCGAAGATTCGGCCGCACGCCAGATCCAGTACGCCGCCACCCAGCCGAACACGGCCAGTGCGCCAAGAAAAATCAGCGCCCGGGAGACGCGCGGCAGGAAGACGGGAAGGCGCAATGCGATCACTTATAATGCCTGCTTGCTTTCGGAATGAATCCTTGTGAATCCGCACCTGGCCAAGCTGCATCCCTATCCTTTTGAACGGCTACGCAAACTCTTCGAGGGCGTGGCCCCCGCACCTGGAAAAAAACCGATCATGCTCTCGATCGGCGAGCCCAAACACCCGACGCCATCACTCATACGGCAGGCTCTCGTTGAAGGCCTCGGCAGGCTTTCAAATTATCCCACAACACCTGGCATGCTGCCGCTGCGCGAGGCGATTGCGCAATGGATCGCGAGACGGCATTGCATTCCTGCACCCGATCCGGAGACACAGATTCTTCCCGTATCAGGCAGCCGGGAAGCCTTGTTCGCGTTTTCGCAGGCTGTGGTTACGGGCAGTCGCCCCGACCCTGCAGTGGTCATGCCCAACCCCTGCTACCAGATCTACGAGGGCGGCGCCCTGCTCGCTGGCGCGGAACCCTTTTATCTGGACAGCCTTCTTCAAAACGGCTTCAAGCCCGACCACACGCAGCTACCCGAGTCGGTGTGGCGCCGGGTCGCATTGTTGTTTGCCTGTTCGCCGGATAATCCCACAGGCCGCGTGATGTTGCTCGACGACTGGAAGAAGTTGTTTGAACTCTCCGACCGGCACGGCTTTATCATCGCGTCCGACGAGTGCTATTCGGAAATCTATTTTGACGAAACAAAGCCGCCTCTGGGCGCGCTGGCTGCGGCCCGGATGCTGGGGCGCGATGACTATCGCAATCTCGTCGTATTTGGCAGTCTGTCCAAGCGCTCGAACGTACCCGGGATGCGCTCGGGATTTGTCGCCGGCGATGCGGGACTGATCAAGATTTTTCTCTTGTACCGGACCTACCATGGCACGGCCATGTCCGATGTCGTGGCGCTGGCGAGTATCGCCGCCTGGAACGATGAAGCGCATGTCGTTGCCAACCGGGCGCTGTACGCCGAAAAGTTCCGCCGCCTTCAGCCGCTGGTCAATGCGGTGTTGCCTTGCGCATTTCCCGACGCCGCGTTTTACCTCTGGGCGAAAACGCCGGTTTCCGACCAGGCGCTCGCGCGCCGCCTGTACGTCGACCAGGCGGTGACCGTACTGCCGGGGAGTTTTATCGGCAGAAATTCCAGTCAAATCAATCCCGGAGAGAACTTTATCCGTATTGCGCTGGTCGATAGCCTCGATGTGTGCAGCGACGCGGTTGACCGCATTGTCGAAACCGTCCGCACCCTGTAGTTTTCTGTTCCGGTCACCTTCTTTGCATCGCGAGATTCCCGCCATGAAGCACTGTATTCGTGCCTTGCTGTTGTTGCTGTCGTTGAACTTTTCCGCGGCCTTCGGCGCCGACGAAGCGATTCCGCTGCCCGCCGGCGTCACCCGCATAGCCAACGTTGAGGGTATCAACGAGTATCAGCTTCCCAACGGACTGCGCGTCCTGCTCGCCACCGATGTCTCGAAGCCGACCACGACTGTGAATGTCACGTACCTCGTGGGGTCGCGCAACGAGAACTATGGCGAAACCGGGATGGCGCATTTGCTCGAACATCTGCTGTTCAAAGGCACACCCAAGCTGCCATTGCTATGGGAGCAGATGACCAAGCGCGGGATGCAGATGAATGGTTCGACCGGCGTCGACCGGACCAATTATCACGAGACCTTCGCCGCTTCCGATGACAATCTCCGGTGGGCACTCGATATGGAGGCCGACCGGATGATCAACTCGTTCATTGCCCGCAAGGACCTCGACAGCGAGATGACGGTGGTGAGGAATGAACTCGAAGCGGGAGAAAACAATCCCGGGCGCGTACTGATGCAGAAAATGCTGGCGACCGCTTTTCAATGGCACAACTACGGGAAGGCCACGATCGGAGCACGTTCGGACGTCGAGAACGTCGACATTGCGCATCTGCAGGCTTTTTATCGCAAGCACTATCAGCCGGACAACACCGTCCTTACGGTGACCGGGAGTTTCGACGAGGCCAGGACGCTAGTCTGGATCGCTACGGGGTTCGGCCCGACTCCGCGTCCGCAGCGCGTGTTCGATCCTGAATATACGCAAGAACCGGTGCAGGATGGCGAACGCACGGTCACCATCCGGAGGATCGGCGATTCCCAACTGGTTTCCGCGCTCTACCATGTCGTGCCCGGCTCGAGTCCGGATTTTGCGGCGATGGATTTGCTCGAAGCGATCATGAGCGACACGCCCACCGGCCGTTTGCACAAGGCGCTGGTCGAGACCAAGCTGGCCGCCGGCGTCTACGGCTATACGCTATCGACCAAGGACCCGGGGATCGTGTTGTGGGGCGCGCAGGTCCGCGCCGAAGCGAGCCTGGATGCAGCGCGCGAGGCGCTGCTCAAGACACTGGAGGGGGTGGCCCAGCAACCGATCACCGCGGATGAAGTCGAGCAGGCGCGCACCCGTTGGCTCAAGCAATTCGACGAGGTGATGAACGACCCGGAGCAGCTTGGGGTCGGGCTGTCCGAATCGATTGCGTTGGGCGATTGGCGACTGCTGTTCCTGCATCGGGACCGGATACGCAAAGTCACGATCGCCGATGTGCAACTCGCGGCAACTCAGTACCTGAAACCCGCCAATCGCACGCTGGGCCAGTTTGTTCCGACCGACAAGCCGGACCGGGCGCCGCTGCCCGGGACCCCTGATGTCGCCGCGATGGTCAAGAACTACAAGGGTGATCCGGCCGCCGCCAAGGGTGAGGCGTTCGACCCCAGCCCGGACAACATCGACAAGAGAACCAAGCTGCTCACGCTACCCAATGGCATGAAGATCGCGCTGTTGCCCAAGAAAACCCGCGGC
>PLYG01000270.1 GCA_003153335.1 Betaproteobacteria bacterium
CGTCCATGCCGTTGTGCGAGAGCAATACCACCACCTGCGCGCCTTTGCCCCGGACCGCATCGACCACTTTCTGCAGCGCCTCCTCCTGGATGCCAAAGCTCCAGTCGGCGACAAAGTACCGTGGATTGGCGATGGGCGTATAGGGAAACGCCTGGCCGATGATGGCCACCGGCACGCCATTGAGTTGGCGGATGGTGTACCCCGGGAACACCGGATCGCCGAAGTCTGTCGTCGTGATGTTCTGCGCCAGGAATTCAATCTTGCCGGCAAACTCGCGGTCGACGATTTCCTTCACCCGGTCCATCCCGAGAGTGAACTCCCAGTGGCCGGTCATCACCTCCACGCCCAGGAGCTTGGCCGCATCGACCATGTCCTGTCCCTTGGTCCACAGGGCTGGGCCGGAACCCTGCCACGTGTCGCCGCCATCGAGCAGCAGCGCGCCGGGACGCGACGCCTTCATCCTCTTGACCAGCGTTGCAAGATGCGCGAAACCGCCCACCTTGCCGTAGATTTTCGCCGCCTCGACAAAATCGAGATAGGTAAACGCATGCGCTTCGATGGACCCGGGCGCGATGTTGAACGCACGGAGCAAATGCTCGCCCACCAGATGCGGCGGCTGGCCCTTGGCGGCGGCGAGCCCGAGGTTCACATCGGCCTCGCGAAAGTACGTCGGCTTCAGTTGTGCATGGCAGTCGGTGAAGTGCAGCAAATGCACGTTGCCGAAGCGCGGTACATCGTACAGGCGTTGCGCAGCAGATTGGGCCAAGGCGTCGCCGCGCCTGAGCGTGAGCCCGGCTGCAGCGGCGGCGGCGAGCAACTGGAGAAATTCGCGACGGTGCATGGGACATCCAGTGTCTTGGGAAATGATGCCGGTGTGGAAGTGCGGTGGCCGCTCTGATGTACCCGGACCCGGTCCCAACCAGGGAAGCGCCGGTTCGCCAGGCCCGCGAGCGGTTTGTCCTGCGCCCGGCGCTACGGCTTACTTGTTCACCGGTGATTCGGGGTCAAGCATCAGGGCCACAACGTCCTTAATCTGCTGCTCGGTAAGAATGCCGTTGTGCCCGAAACGCGGCATGTTCGAACAGGCGGAGAACGCATCGGAATTGTAGACCTTCCCATAGGCGTACTTGCGGGATTCTTCAGTGTTCCCGCGCGCCTTGCCAAAGCCGAGCAGCGACGGGCCAATTGTGCCGAACGACACTTCCTGTTTTGACAACTGATGGCAGGCGTAGCAGTTACCGCCTGACGGGCGCGTCGGATCGTCGTTGTACTGTTTGCCTACACCGCTTTGCGCGACCACTTCGCCGGCCTTCCAGTTACCCAGCAACTGGCCATCGGCCGGATAGCGGATTGTCTCGAGCTGGCTTTGCTCGAGCCGCTGTGCGACATCCTTGGGAACCTTGTCGGGCGTCTCGTACAGGCTGCATGTCGCCTGGACCTCGTCCTGGTCCAGCCGGTCAAGTTTTGCCTGGCCCTTTTCCTTGAATGAGGATTTCATCACCAGCAGCGCTTTCTTTGATATGTCCGCGTCGGACATCATGGTTGCGCAACCGGTGATCAGGCCCGTTACGGCGAGGGCGGCGAAAAATTTCTTGCGTGTCATGGACACTCTCCTCACCGCTTAAGGGCCGGGGCGTTGTACGTGCCGCCGTTGGCATTCCGCGCCAGAAACATCGTCAGCGCGATCGACGCGTCCGAGGTGAATTCGAGTTCGGGGAAACGTTGCTGGCGGAAGCAGTCATTCAGCCGCCACTGAAACGTCCGCAACTCCCCCTGCGACACGCGATACGCCGGCCATGACGTGTACGCGCGGCGCGCGTCGGCGGGATCAAGCATATTCGGCAGATCCTGCAAACGGATGCGCTTGTGCGCTTCGCCGTGACAGGTCACGCAACCGAAATCGTGCGGACCGGCGCGATGAAAGAACATAGCCTTGCCGATCCGGTACGCTTCCTGCTCCTTCGGGTGCGTGAGCGCGACATTGATCACCACGCCCTTGGACTCCGACGTGATCCAGGCCACCAACGCTTCGTTATCGGACTTCTTGTCAGTGCCGTCGCCGAACGGTTGTTTTTTGGCGTCGGCCGGCGCGTAGCCCTGCAGCGTAACCATGCAGTGCACCAGACGCGTTTCGAGATCCATCACGCGATCGGCATCGGCAAAGTAGCGGGGCAGCGCCGCGTACGCGCCCTTGACCACGCCCGACCCAAGCCCCAAGTCGCACTGCTCGAGCGACACGGCTTTCGGGCCGCGCTTCGTTCTCCACAGCGTTTCCCCGCGCATCTCCCACAACTCGGCCGGATTGCCGTCCTGCAGCAACTCGCGGTAGCGGGCAATGTCATCCGCTACCGATTTCTGCTGCGCGCCGGCCGCCGGCGCGAGCGCAAGAGCGAATGCCGCCGCAGCCACCAGCGCTCCCCAACCCACAAACCTCGGAGTCTCCTCCATCATGTTCTCCTCGTTCTGCGCGCCGCCAACACAGGGATCGCAGGATCCCGGGCCCGACTTCGACTCACGAAACCGCAACTTCATCGGTTCTCTTGTCGCCCTTGTTGTCCGTCCAGGTTATCTGGACCTTGTCGCCCTTGGCGCCGCCTTTGAACTTGAACGACAGGAACGGGTTCTTCGACACCGCCGGACCCCACTGCGCCGACAGCACGGTCTTGCCATTGTTCGTTGCCGTAACTTGCTGGATATGCCATGCCGGAATGGTCTTGCCTGCCGCGTCCTTGCGCTGACCGGTTTCCATTTCATGCTGCATCAGCACCCGTACTTCCACCGTATCGCCCTGCAGGGTGGCGCGGATTTTCATCGGATCTGCCATATCTTTCCCTTTCTATTCGTCAGTCTGCCAGACGCGGCAAACGGTTGCTGTGCGCACAGCCCGCATGCCGCGATGATCTGCAAGGAGCATGACTCAGCCCCCGCAGCCGCCGAGCGTGACCTTGATTTCCTTGGACGCCACAAAAAACTTTCCGTCCGCTTTTACGAGCGCAAACACGTTGGAAGTCTGGCCCATTTTCACGCGCGTCCCCACGCTGGGTTCGGTGCCGGCCGGGATCATGAAGCTGGCCGCGAGCAGAGTGGGGTTCTTTTCGATCAGGATGGAAATCGATTCGGTCTTAGGGATCGCGCTGACCACGGCGACCGGCACGACTGCACCGTTTTCGGCGATATCGGGCGCGGTGATGATGATGTCCTTGCTCTCCGCCGCAGTGGCCCCGCCCAGCGCCTTGATGGTGTCCGGCAGCGAGCGCGTTTCGAATGCCGCTTTCCAGTCCTGGGCATGGGCGTCTCCCGGACTGATCAACCCCACGGCCACCAGCGCGCCTAGCGTGCCGAGTCCCGCGCCCGTCTGCAATGCCTTTCTGCGTCTTTGGTCCATTGCTTCCTCCTCCACAAAACTTCTAAGAATACTCTAGTCCCTCTGAGCCATCCCGTCTCTAGCCCTTGTTGGCTATTTCGCCTCTACCCCTTGTAGGCTATTCGGTGATACAGGGACGCCTTCCGTATCCACTACGGCGGCGGCGCGCCCATCGCAAACCAGCGCGCGCGCCGCGCCGGAAGGGGGCGCGAGAAGATCAGTAGGTCAGGCAGGCCGCGTTGAGGATTCCCACCGCAACCGATATGGCAGCGAGCAACACTGCGGGCGCCGCCTTGTTCTCGGAAATACTGTCGTTCAGTTGCGGCACCAACCGTCGCACCAGGAAATACACCAGCACCTGCACGGCCAGCGCGAGCACGCCCCAGATGACCATGTCGACCGGGTTGACGCTGTGCGCGACCGCACTGGCGAGCGGCAGCGCGAGGCCGATGATGGCGCCCGCGTAGGCGATCGCCGCCGCGGTGTTGCCACTTCGGATCAATTCGAGTTCCCTATACGGCGTGATCCTGTCGTAGACCCATACGAACACCGCAAGCAGCGCCAGCGCCAGGCCCAGATAGATCAGGAAATCGTCGACGTATTGCAGTGAAGCCATCAAGTCGCGCATGCTGTTTTCCTTCAAGCGTCTTACACAAAGTAATGCGGAATGAAGCGGCTGGTGTTCTTGGTGATCGGCGATTCGTCTTCGCGGATGCCGATCCCGGCCGGCTCGTCACCGATCACCCATGAACCGATGGTGGTGTAACTCTCGCCGAATTTCGGTATCGGCGTATAGGCTTGGTAGATGAACCCCTCTTCGCCATATGTCCCCTCCTCGCGGATGACTTCACCGCCGCGATAAATGGTGACATTGGCGCCCTCGCGCGAATACAGCGGTTTTTGCACGTAGTTGCCGGCGTCCTGCCCGACCAGCCGCCAGCGATCGAACGCGGCCGGAAGCAAGTTGGGATGACCCGGATTCAGCTCCCAAAGTATGGGCAGCAGACCCTTGTTGGAGAGCAGCATCTTCCACGGCGGCTCGATCAGCTTGATGTCCGTGTCCTTGAGATTCAGCCCGAATTCCTCGCGCACCATCCATTCCCAGGGATAGAGTTTTGCCAGCGCGTCCATCCTCTGCCCGGCCTGGTCGACAAAGCAGCCCGTATCGTTCGCCCAGCCTATGTCGTCGATATAGATCAGGCCCGTCCCAAAGCCGGCCTGCTGGGCGGTGTCGCGCAAGTACTCGATGTTGCCAAGATCCTCGTCGTTGTCCTTCACGCAGGTGAAGTACAAAAAACGATTCTTGAACGCCCCCTCGCAGAGCGCCCGCCAGCGATCGATCAGTTTTTCGTGCAGCGAGTTGAACTGGTCGGCCTCAGGCCGCCGCGGCATGATGGCTTGCTCCAGCCAGTCCCATTGGACCACGCTGCCCTCGAGCAACGCCGTCGGGGTGTCGGCGTTGTACTCGAGCAGCTTCGGCNNGGGGTGTCGGCGTTGTACTCGAGCATCTTGGGCGGACTCTCGCCGTCATAGGCGAAATCGAAGCGACCGAATACCGATGGCTCGCGCGCCACCCAGGAACGCGTGACATATTCATGGTACGCCGCCGGGATCTTCAGCTCGTCGAAGCGCCGCTCGGCGACGATATGGTCGACCGCCTTCAGGCACAGTTGGTGCAGATCGGCGGTCGCCGCTTCGAGTTCGTCGATCTGCTCCGCCGCGAAGCGATAGCAGTAGCGCTCGTCCCAGTAGACGCCATCCATCGAGTGATACGAAAAACCGACGTTTTCGCATTGCTGCTGCCAGTCGGCACGCGGCTGAATCGTTTCGCGCTCCATTCAGGATCCCGAGCTGTGCGCGGAAGCGCTCGAGCCAAACCCGCCGCGGCTGACGCTGTGGCTGCCTATCGCGCGGGTGCCGCTGTGGCTGGGGCTCAATGCGGTGGAGCTGGTCCCGCTGGAGTGATAGCCGCTGCCGAAATACCGCGGCCCCCAGAAGTAGCCGCCGCCGGTGTGGGACCGCGCGTTCGTCACCGCCCCGTCAGGCGCGCGCTCGCATTTGGTCTCATCACCCCAGTCCTGGACGCAGTCCTTCTTGCTGGCGTAGACGTCACGGCGCTGGCCCTGGTCCTCGCAGGCGGCCAGCGCGGCGGCGCCGAGCAGTACCAGCGTAATCTGCGCGGAACGTTTGCGGGTGCGTTTGAGCATGGGTGCCGTGTCCTCAAAGCCTGTGGG
>PLYG01000353.1 GCA_003153335.1 Betaproteobacteria bacterium
GCAGTGGTTGGGCGGCCTGCTCCCAATCCGGATCGTTGCCCGCCGGTGCGCAAACCGTCGGATCTCCCAAGAATGTCCGCAATGGAGCGATGCGACTGACCGGTTCGGGTCGATTTGAGACTTCTGATTGTCCGCTTTGTGGCAGGCGACCTGCGGGTACGTCGGCGCCAACTGGGCCACACTATCAGACGACAATCTGCGGATGTCGGCGACCATCTTGGCCCAACCCAAGCAACGCCGCCGGATGGACCAGCCCGACGAATCCGTTAAGACGCCGAGCGATGAAGGACCGGGCGGCACCGCTGCCCGCAACGATGGTGCTGGCATGACTACGCCAAGCGCAATCAGAGTTCCGGCTTGCCGCAGGAATGTTCTACGATTAGGTTTCATGGTCTAGATTCCTTGGATGATCGACGATTGAAAGACATGGTGGCTGTCGTCCTACACGCGCAGCCGGTACTGGAGGATGATCGTCGCATCACGTATGCCTCCTTGGGTTCTGTGTCCTTTTCGCGCAGCGTCAGATTGGTTTGTCGGACTTGGCAAGTGAGTCAATCCAAGCGACCAGTTCCTTCTCCGACAAATAACGATGCATGGATTTGCGGAGCTTCATTTCCACGTCGCAAAACGCTTCGCCGTGTCCTTCAATCCACAAATGCGTGGCTTCGTGGAAGGCCAGATCAACCATGTCGTGCCAACGTACAGAAGAATCTACGGTCAGACACATGGGATTGATGTAGATACGGTGCGGCTCGCCCTCCGCATTGGTCTTGCTGCACAGTGCTGCGGCCTCGCGAGTAAAGCAAAAACCGAAGTCGATACGGTGGCCTTGGAAGTAGGCTTGCATATCTTCAAGGTCGGCAGTATCAGCTTCCCAATCGACAATCGCCTTGCCTGTTTGGTCAACCCACTGTACGCCGCGGTCGATTGCATATTGGGTGTTCAAAACTGTCGAAGTCACCAGCTTTCACGCCCGCGATAGCCNNGCCGGTGATTGCGGTGTAAGGACAGCTGCGACGCGAGCTCTACGGCCGTGATGTACGCCGATCCCTTGGCGTTCTTCCGCATCGCCAACGATTCGACTTTCAGGTGGAAATTACGCGGGAAAGCACTCCGCCGAATTCGGGCGAACACGTCTTGAAAGGCGCATTGGTCGCCACTGTTCGACAGGTCTCGGAAACGAATCACCGAACCGGCGGCCAGCGCCGGAAGACCACCGCCATTCCCCGACTGTGCCGCTGGCACCTGGAACCCTTCCGTAAGGTTCAAGGAGAACTCCACGGCATGGCCGAATTTGATCCGGTTATGCTCACCGACCAACCTCGCCACCAACTCGTGGAATCGTTGGTGAGAATCCCCGGCCAGGCCGTCACGATTGGCCGTCAGGCTGACGCTGCCCGCTTTCAGATCAATGATGCCGTTCAAGGCCACACTGTTGGCCGCGTACATCGTCTCTTGAAACATCGGGAGGCCACCGACAGTGACCATGAAGGTCGAATCGCTCGCTCCTTTTGCCTCGTCATACCAGACGGTGCCGAAGTCATCTTCGACTTCATACTCGTAGGTCAAAGTGTCCTGATCAAGCTCGACACCATCCAGCCACAAAGCGACCGGCCGACCCGTCACATACTCCATAAAGCACCGCGACGCATAGCCCGTGATTTGACTGCGCCAACTGGACGCACTCTGGTCCTTCATTGCTACCTGAATCGCTACGCCTGGTGTAGCGGACGACAACGGCGCTGTGGAAGTGTGGTATTCGTAGTCGCCGCCAGCACCTTCGACCACATGGGGACCAGTGCGAATGGAGTATCTTTCATGGGCGAAGAACAGCAGGGTCTTGGCGACTCCCTTGCCGCCGATTGCCCCGGAAGCCTTGTAGGACCCTCCCATACACAGCAGCACGTTGATGAGAGTATCTTTGGACATTCCGACTCCATCATCTTCGCAGCCGATGACAACGCAACCGGCCTCCTCCCGCACCGTGAACCGGATGTTGCTTGCTTGTGCATCGTAGGAATTCTGAACCAACTCTCGAATAAAGGACCACCGCCAATCACGGTAATCGTCCTTTGCCTTTTGGAAAAGCTCCCGAGGCAGTTTTACTTGCCCTGGTTCGGTTCCCATAAGAATGTAGTCTCCTCGATCAGTCGTCGTTTGGTTGCGTGATGACCACGTTGCCATGGATGAACTGCACGCACGAGGTGCCCATCAATTCCGCTGCCCTTATTACCAGTTGCGTGGCCGCCATATTTATCTCCTCCGTGTAGCCGCCGTTTTCGTTCACGTACATGCGGGCTTTACGGCTCTTACCCTTGCCGCTGTCTACCCGCATCTCAAAACTCTCAACCGGTCCGTTGACAAATTTCGTGAGCTTTTCATAGCTTGGGCACTTGGAGACCGTTTCGATGGTCTCTACGCCATTGATGTCGATATAGCGGACTTTCATTTCCAATCTCCTCGGTAGGCGTGGCGATCCAGGCAACGGTCGTATCCACCATGCCGTAGTTGCGTGGGATCTACTTTCGTGTGAGGAATCGCTTCTGGGACCGGAACGTGGCGGGGTAGCCCAGCTTGATGGGCGCGGCCACAACGACAACGATTAACTTGCGGTTACGGGCGCACGAACCTTCCCTTGGGTAAAGGTGAGGGCGGTTAGGCTGGTGAGGCGCGACGGCTTTCTTTCTATTTTTGTTTGACCAAAGCAAAGAAAAAAAGGAAAAGAAAAGCAGCCAAAGCTAACCAGCCTCACCGCTTTTTTGCTGAAAGAAAGGCGGGACAGACGATACACGTCAGTCAGGAGGTTTCCTTTGTGCGATTGATGGGTGCGGAAGGCTATTTGCGGCCAATCGCCAGGGCCGCGATCAGCGCGACGTGCAGGCTGTCGTCGCTTTGGTCGGTGACCCGGTAAGTCCGTTTGCCCCGCGCCTTATCGACGGCAAGCAGGCTGTTCCAGGCCGCGAGGGGGATCGCAGGTCGGGAGGGATCGAGAAGCAGCAGGTGCTCGACGCTGAACTTGCCACGATGGTCCCGGCCTTCGACGCCTACCGCCAGCACCCAGTGGTTGAGGCCAGCCCGTCCGTTGGCAATGCACAGCAGCACCAGCCGCTCGGCACTCAGCTGCGCCAACGCAAACGCCAGGACCGGTGTACCGTTGGTGCGGTTGACTGTGACCGCAATTTCGCCTTTCAGTGGTTCCAGCATTCGCCTCAGGTTCGCCCCGGTCGCACCAGTGAAGTAGTAGTCCCGAACCAGCCGCCAAAAACGTCGGTGCCGACCGCGACTCTTGCCGTCGGTCATCTTTTGCAGGTCACTGCCGCTCAATATGCCGAGGAGGCACAACGCGGTGATCACGCAGTGCGGTCCGCACGCGCTGTCGAGATCGCCCTGCTGGAGATGCGATTGGTGGACGGTTGCTCCATATCGCTGTCGTTTCAATGCGCCAGGTGGCGCTAGCATGATTCGCCGATGGAGTCGAATCACTCGGTGATCGGCTGCCGTGGCGACCGGCTCGCGCGGCGGCTTGGCGGCGGAGCCCTCGGCCGCGGATTTGACGTGGTCTTTCGGCATGGCGTTCATTTCTCGATGAGTTATTGACGGTATTTTCTCGGCATAAAAGCATCCCTTAATACTCGGATGGCAGGAGCAGTGTTGTCACGCTGCGGTCCGCCTCAGTGATGACCCAAATCGCTTCCTGTGCCGGGCCGTACCGGTACGACGACATCACGCGGAGGCCGTGCTTCAGGGAAAGGACGTTTTCCTGCGCATCCTCGGCGCACACATCGCCCCAGTCGCCAGCGCGATGGCGACTTAGCAATGTAATGGGTGATATTCCGTGTCGGTTGAGGAAGTCGAGCGCACCGGGAGTAGCAACTAGGCGCCGNNGGGCTTTCCGGGTGCTGACTTGTCACGGCCGACGGTAAAGTCCGTTTGATCAGGCGATTCTTCAGGTAGCGCACCGGACGTTCCCGGTGGCCTTTCTTTCGACGGTTTGATCCGTTCGTTACTCATTTTGATCTCCAAGCAAGAAATGCGAGCGCAAGCCGGTGCCTCCTAGCAGTGCCAGGAATCCGGTTACAACTCGCGTGGGGGGTGTTGCGGTTGCGGCGGCTGCTTATTGCGGGCCGCGATGGACTACTACAATGGGTCGATCAGGCTGACGGCTACTGGGATCAGCGCGTCGCGGGGATAAGGTGGCCCCTGCAGGCGGCTAATCAATTTTGGCTTTCTGACGAATTGCGCGGCGGTTCCAGAATTGACGGTCACGACACCGGAATTGTTGGCAACGAGCGCGGAATCGTTGATAGCGATTCACCGTAGATCGCGGAAATAGGTGTCCAGCTTCACCGAGGTAGCGTCAGCGCACCTGGCAGCCATGTCAGATAAGACCGCGCTCGGCGAAGCTCACCGACGCCATTCCGGCGACGATCAAGTGTTCGAGGACCTTAATATCGACGAGATCGAGGGCCGATTTCAAGGCTTGGGTAAGGAGTTCGTCAGCACGGCTGGGTTCGGCGATCCCTGACGGGTGATTGTGCGCGAAAATGACCGCCGCAGCGTTGTGCTTGAGCGCGGTCTTCACCACTTCTCGGGGGTAAACCGACGTCTGGGTGAGCGTGCCTTGAAAGAGCTGCTCGCAGGCGATTAGCCCATGTTGCGCATTGAGAAACAAGACAACGAACACCTCCTGTTCGCGGTCGGCGAGGCGAATGCGGAGCTAATCCTGCACGACTTTCGGACTGTTTAAAGCTACGCCAACGAATATCAGCGGCCACTTAGCGTATTATCTCACGGACTGCAAAGCATAGTCAAATCAGCGACTTACTGTGACTTTGCCGAATATGAAGCCGGGCTTTCGGTCAGATGGCGAGCCCGATGTTTGGGCTGAGTCTGATGATTCTCTTGCGGTATTTCACTGAACTCTAGCGCAATTGTTTGTTTCACGAACATCAGGCTTGAGTGCTACGCGACGGCCGGTTGTGGCGCGTGCTGTCCATAATCGAACTCGCTTTCGCCCGCCGTTACCGCCAGCAATCTGCTTGACACCGGTCGATGGAAAGCGCGAATGGCCGGTGATGAGCTGCACACCTGCCGTCTTATTCAACACAGGTTGAATGGCTCTTCACGACCTCATGCAGACCTCCGCGCTCTCGGGAAGTGGCCTGTCAACAAGAATGTATCACCGGTAGCGTTCAGTTCGCGTCGTTGCACCATTGTTGGATTCACGTGCCATCCGTATCGGTCGCCAGTAGCCCTCCGTTCGCAGCGTCGAAGATGCACGCCGATGCGTGTGCAATGCACGCGCCAACGTGTTGTCCTGGCACGATCAGTGTTTCGGCAGGAGCCTTTCCTACCAGAACGGTATCGCCGACACGCAGATGAATGAGAGTCTCGGAACCGAGATACTCGACGACTTCCACGTTCGCTCGGAGATCGACGTCGACACCCTCACCGATGACTACGTGCTCTGGGCGCAGCCCAACCACGAAATCACCCCCTTGCTGGACGAGTCGTTGGGCAACAGACGCCGGCACCCGCAATGCAAAGGTGTCCTGGCGCAAAAACGTACCGGTAGGGTCCTGCTCAAGGTGGCAGGTGAGGAAGTTCATTCCCAGGGATCCGATGAACCCGGCGACGAACTGGTTGACTGGACGCTGATAGATTTCTCGCGGAGTGCCCACCTGCTGCAATACGCCGTCGCGCAGCACCGCTATCCGGTCCGAGAGCGTCATTGCCTCCGCCTGGTCGTGGGTGACATACACCATCGTCGTGCACAACTGCTGATGAAGACGCTTCAATTCAGCGCGCATCGCCACGCGCAGCCGCGCATCGAGGTTGGACAGCGGCTCGTCCATCAGAAATACGCCTGGGTCGCGCACGAGCGCCCGTCCCAGAGCAACCCGCTGACGCTGCCCACCGCTCAGCGCCTTCGGGAGACGCTCGAGAAGCGCAGTGATCGCGAGCGCTTGTGCGACACCGGCAATTTTGTCGCGGATCGCGGACTCCGAGAGCTTGATCGCACGCAGCGGAAAGGACAGATTTTCGTACACGGTCATGTGGGGATACAGGGCGTAGTCCTGGAATACCATCGCGACGCGCCGATCGCGAGGGGCCACACCAGCCATCGGCCTGCCGTCAATCAAGACTTCCCCGGAGGTAGGCTCCAGCAGACCCGCGATCAGGTTGAGCGTCGTCGATTTGCCGCACCCGGATGGCCCGAGCAGCGTCAGGAACTCACCCTCTTCGACGTTCAACGTCAGCCCGGAGAGAACGGTTTGCTCGCCATAGCGCAGCCCCACGTTTCGGAGTTCGATCTGCGCCACGCTCAGCCCTTCAGCGCTCCGGAGGTGAGACCGTAGACGAACCACCGCTGCAGCAGGACAAAGAGGATCAGCACCGGCACAATCGAAAGGATGACCGCTGCCGCGAGTTCGCCCCACTGGATGCCATACTGGGAGATGTAGTATTTGAGACCCACCTGCGCGAGCCGCATGTTATCTGCCGAGGTGAGCGTGAGCGCCATGATGAATTCGTTCCAGGCATAAACAAACACGACTATCGCGGACGCGGCGAGCCCGGGCTTGCTGAGCGGCAAGACCACCCGATAGAACGCGCCGAGCCGCGAGTAGCCGTCGATCATCGCTGCCTGATCGAGCGTGGCCGGCACGCTCTCCAGAAACCCCTGGATCAGCCACACCACGAGCGGTGTTTGCCACATGCTGTAAACCAGGATCAGGACCGCATAGGTATCGAGCAGTCCGAGCTTGCCCGCCAGCAGATACGTCGGGACGAGACTGGCGACGCCAGGCATCATGTGGCTCGCCATGAGCAAGAACAGGAACACGTTCTTGCCACGAAACTGGAAGCGCGACACCGCGTATCCGGCATGCATCGCAATGAACAGTGTGAGGACGATCGTTCCGACTGCGACAACGATGCTGTTGACGAAATACATAGGCATGCTCGACTGCAGCACCGCTTTATAGTTGTCCAGTGTAAATTGCAGTGGAATCCACTGCGGCGGAAAGCGGTAGATCTCGGCCTCGGGCTTGAGCGACGTCACCAGGATCCAAACCACCGGCGTAAGCATCAGGATCGCCACCCCCGCCAACACGAGAAATGTCAGGCTGTACTTCACCCAGCGCACGGAAAAAGTGATGGTCATGTGCGCGCTCGCATCGACCGCAGGTATGCGGCGGTCAGAACGGCGTTGACGAGGAACAAAAGAATGGCTAGTGCCGATGCGGTCCCGATCTGGTAATCGGAGAACGCCTCGCGATACAGCCGCAGGCTGGCGAGATCGGTGGCGTCGAGCGGCCCTCCTCCAGTCAACACCAGCGGCAGCGCGACGATGTTGAAGTCGCTAAGCGATAGGATCACCACGCACACCAGGAGCGTCGGGCGGAGCATCGGCAGCGTGATATGCCGGAAGGTCATCGACCACGGAATGCCATCCACCCGCGCGGCCCGGTACAGGTTTTCGGGAATGCCCTGCAATGCCGCGAGCAGGAGCACCATGGGGAACGCCACCGAGCGCCAGACGTTGGCGAGGATCAACACCCACATGGCCAGGCGTGGCTCGCTCAAGGGATCGAGCCGCGGCAGGCCGAGATTGAGCAAGCCCGAAGCGACGGGTCCGTAGTCCGCGTTGAGCAGCCAACGCCACACCATTGCTGCGACGACCTGCGACACGATCCAGGGGACAAGAATGCTCGCCCGGAATGCTGTACGAAAGCGCACTTTCTCGTTGAGAAGCAGTGCCAAGCTGAGCCCAAACAGGATGGCAAGGCCGACGGAACCTGCGACAAAAATGACTGAAGCCGCAAAGCTCCATAGTGTCCCCGGGTCCGAGAGCAAAGCGCGGTAGTTCGCCAGACCTACGAATGCGCCCGTGGTCATCAGCTCGGACGTATGCACGCTCAGATGCAATGCGTACGCCATCGGGTACAGTGCGACCACGAACACCAGCACGATGGCCGGCAGGATCAGCAAATAGGGCGTAAAGGGGATGCGCGCCGCTCTCATGCGTCGGGTGCAATCGCTTGATCAACATGGCGAAAGATCAGCCGGGCAGCAAACCGCGGTTCGCATCGGAATATCAGCGATGAGGGCCAGCCGTGCCATGCGGCCGATCCTCCATCGCGCGCGCTGCTAGCCGACACTTGGGTCGGACGTCAAAGCACGACCCGCTGCTCGATGAGTGCCTTGCGCAGCAATCCGGCGTCGAGATCAGCGGGACGCGTGCCGTGCCGCGCCGATAACGCTGCGGCAACGCCCGCGGCCTGGCCGGTCGCCAGGGAGCACGGCATCGTCCGCGTCGAAGCATGCGCCTCGTGTGTCGCGGAAATGCATCGCCCGGCGAGCAGCACACCGTTTAAGGTCTGGGGCAGCAGGCACCGATACGGAATATCGTAGAAGCCGCCCGCGCGCAGCACTGTCCAGCTATGGCTATTAGGGTTATCGGCGGGGCCGTGATTATCCATCGGGAAGAAGTTTCGCGCGATCGCATCCGGGAAACGCCGCTCGCTCAGGATATCCTCCTTGGTCAGCATATACAGGCCCTTGATACGGCGGGTCTCGCGAACGCCTATCGAGGCAGCCGTATCGATCAGGTGCGCGTCGTCGAAGCCCGGCATGTACTTCTTCAGGAACTCGACCACCGTCTTCGCCTGCTTGCGTCCCTCGATCTCGGCGCGTGTGAGATCGTCGGCATCAATGCCACTCAGACCGTGCACGCGAGTCGCGTTGACAAGTACCTGTCCCTTGTTCGGCAGGCCCTGCAGGCCCATGGATTCGCGCGCGGTCCGCAGAACGCCGGCCTCTTTGCCCTTGCGCACGAGATCGAAGAACCCTGAGAACAGGAAAAGTGGCGGATCGCGGTTCTCCTCCAGCACGCATTTCAACGGGTTTTTGTAGAGTTCGTCAGGATTCGCCTTGATGTAGGCGATGAGCTTCGACGTGTCGACATTGCCCATCCGCAACATGACTGTCATGGGCTGACCGGGCTGGCCATCAGGGCGGCCGGTCTCGAAGGGGGCGTGGGCAGCCGCCGCAATGTCGCCGTCGCCCGTCGCGTCGACGACGGCTCCAGCCCTCACCTCGCGCTGCCCCGATTTGGTGATGAAGCGAACGCCCGTTACCGTGTCACCGTCGACCACCGCATCGACAACCCACGAATGCAGGAGCAGGCGTACACCGGCGTCGGCGACCATCTCCATCGCGACCGTCTTAAAGGCCTCAGGGTCGAATGGTGTGTACAGCCCTTCGATCGAGCCCCCGACGCTGGCCAGCCGGTCCAGGACCTCCCACAGGACGCCACCGATGACGGATCGATCGACGCCCATGAACGAGCAATTCAGCCCGGCCGTAGCGACGCCGCCCAGCGTGCCTCCGCGTTCAACGAGCAGGACATCGGCGCCGGCGCGAGCGGCCGCGACGGCCGCCGCAATCCCCGCCATGCCGCCACCGGCGACCAGAACTTCGGCCGAGTGTGTGCCATTGCCCCTTGTGCTCTGCTGCACTTGCATGCGTTCTACGCCTCAGATGCCTTCGTTGTACTTCGCAGCCGCCCGATCCAACGCCACTTTTACCGGTACGTCGTTCAGCAGCACTTCGTTAATGGCCTGATTGAAGAGGTCCATCAGGCGATCGACGTTCTTGGTCCTCGGGAACTCCTGCGAGCCAAGGGCGAGATAGTCGAGAACAAACTTTATCTCGGTGGCATCGGCCGACTGGAAGTACAGGTCCTTGGCCACGGAGCGTCGAGCAGGCACCTGACCGGCGATTTTCGCATTGGTCATTTGCGACTCATAACTCAGCGCATGCATAATGAACTTCCACGCCGCATCTTTCTGCTTCGAATACGCACCGATGCCAATATCCCATCCAGTCACCGGTGTCGGCGAGGGCTTCTTCCCATCCCACGACGGAATGTAGCTCAATCCCACCTTGCCTTTGACGACGGGGGAGGTCTGCGTGTTTTGATAGCGGTGCATGCCCTCGAATATCATCGCATACCTGCCCGCCATGAAGCCCTGCAAATGCTCGTCGTACGTCAGATTGACGATGTCGGGCGGCATTACCTTCTGTACTTTCACCAGGTCGACGAACCATTGCACCGCCTTCACGCCAGCCGGGTTGTTAAACGCCGCCTTTCCATCCGGGGTGACAATCACGCCGCCTTGGGCCCAGATCAGCGGGAACAACGTTCGCTGACCGAACGGCTGGCTTCTCGCTGTTCCTTCGGCAAATCCCCACTGGTCGATCCTGCCATCCCCTCTTGAATCGACAGTTAGCGTTTTGGCGGCGGCAACGAACTCATCGACCGTTCGCGGTGGCTTGAGGCCGGCTTTTTCGAAGAGGTCCTTGCGGTAAAAAAGGGCAGTGCCATTCGTCCACATATTCAATGAAAACGTCTGCCCATCGACGATCCGCGTTTCCGGATGGTAGAGGTCGTCGCGAATTCGCGGATCGCCGGCCGCGATATAGCGATCGAGCGGCTCCAGGATCTTGCCGCGTGCGAGTTTTTCGCTCAGGTCGGTCTCGACGAGCGTGACGTCGGGCCCACGTCCAGCGGATGACGCCACGATCAACTTGGGGGAAATCTCCTTCCACGGAAAGACTTCCGGCCGCACCGTAATGCCGGGATTCTTCTTCTCGAAGGCCTGGATGATCTCCGCCCAAGCCTTCTCGCGTGGCGTGTTCTTCTTAGGGTCCAAGAACGTCCAGAAGGTCAGGGTGACATTCTCGACCGCAGATACGGCCGGGGCGTAAACGGCGAGTGGAACCGTCAGGGGCGTGGCAAGTAAGATGAGCGGCAATAAGCGTCGCATGGAACTCCTCCTTCAATTGGTAAGTGTACGCCCTATGCAGGCTCAGACCAGAGCGATGGCTAGTGCTGGTGACCGCGGCCGGCCTGGAGCGCGGCGATCTCGCTTTCCTGCGCTGCGTTGGCTGCGGCGACGAACTGCTCGGCAACTGGGTAGCATCGCCTTAAGCTACGTTGTTTTTCGCGTGCATTGGCGACGGGTAAAGCGCAGGACCATACTGTCGCGCCACGCAAACCGTTCACCCGAGTAATTGCAGAGTGGCAGCATCTCTCCGACCCGAATAGTACTGGTCGAGCGCCAACGAAAACTCCGAGTTCGCGCCCGCTACCACTTCAAAGAGGGTCATGGACGAGCAGAATTTCAGGTCGTCCGGCGTACCGAAGATTTGCGGCGCCGTTCGTCCTTGCAGCCGGGTGACAGCTTGCGTGCACTCCAGCAGCCGTGTCCCCAGAATCGGATGCTGCAGATAGTGGTGCGCCTCTTCCTGACTCTTGACGGCAAAGCGTTTGGTGACGAAACTGTTGCCCAACCCGTCGATTTGCGGAAACACAAACCACATCCAGTGCGAGCGTTTCTGTCCTGACCTTAGCTCTCTCAGGGCATTCTCGTAGACGCCATCTTGCGCCGACAGAAAGCGGTCCAGATCAAACGGATCGGCAGCAATGCTCACGAAGCAGTCCTTCCTGCATTTGATTGCGCCGCTTGATTATGGCACCACTCGCAGTTGCTCCAGCGCATCTGGGTGTCGATTACCGACCCTGAGATAGGTCCCAGAACGAGCGGCGCCAGTTGGTAATTCGGCCTTCCTCCCCACAGTTCGCGCACACCCACTCCACGGCATCGTCGGGCGCAATCGTGCTGCTGATCGGCCACTTGCACTTTCGCTTGCGACACGGCACCGGTTGGGTTGCCACACCCCGCTCCTATGCACTGGCCGCTGCTACCACGCTGCCCAGGAATTCCGCGAGCCGCCGAGCTGGACCGATTTGCGGGGCGATGGCGCCTTTGCCGTCCAGAAAGTGGGTGAGGTCAGTGAAGTACATGGCGCCTGCGATTCTACCTGTATGCGGCGCTGCCACTTTCTGTCGAGACGGCGTTGGCCGGATGACCAGGAACCGCCGTCCATGAGAAGGCCGTGTCAACCCGAATATGTCCGAAGTCGTTGTGCTTAGGGTTCAGCAAGTAGAGGGATTCTTGGGGCACGATTGCGCTTGGTACCACCAACACTGCCGACGCCATACTTTTCTGCCAGTCGTCGCCAAGGCGGCGCAACGTTTCATTTCCGGTTTGCTGGCGCCAGTTGGTCGGCAACTGTTCGACCTGAATGGTGGATCTCTTGATGGCCGCAGGAATTGTCGCTGGAACGATCACGTATGGCGCTTGAAGCAAGCGGTCCAGTACCGAGATTTCCAGGAGCGCCGTTGAGATGTGCGCGGCAGCATAAATCATTGGCGTACCACAGGAGTTCCAGCGCCCGCCAAATAACCGCGCACCTTCCCCCGTATAAGCTTGGCTGGCGGCGGAGGCGGTCAGCACACGCCAAATCTCAATCACGTGGATACTGTTCCACTATGTCGGTATCCCGTGCGCGATTCGTCCCAAGGCGTCCATGACCAGGTGGCCACCGATGTCGGTGTCGAGGAGGTCCAGGGGGCGGTTACCTTCAAGTGTGGGAAGTTTTGACCGTAACCAATCCAATCCATTGGCGTCGTCGTCGAACACTTGACTCGCACGCTCGATGGTTCGAGCAAGTCGGACAACCTTTTCGGTTTCATCCCGACTGAGGAGGTCGTTCTCTTTGATGCGCCGCAGAATTGTTCGCTCAACCAGATTAAGCGAGCGGATCAGTTCTGATCGAGACATGCCAGTCGTTAAAGCGACCGAGTCAATCAAGGCCGCGGGGAGCCCTTGGCGGATCACTCGAACCCAATCACGTGAAGGGAATCCAGTCCCTCCCGGTGCGCCGTCCAAGGCTAATAGATTGTGCGCGATCAGTTCGTGCATTGCGACAAGCCTTGATTCGAAACGACGGCAAATTTGACAGCCACTTGACAAGTAGCATTTGGCGTAATAATATATGCCAAATGGCGATGTGTCAAGCGGTCGCTTTGCATCGTGCCATAAGCAGGCGGTTTCGGCTCGAACGAGTAGCAAGCCAAGCTGGTTACAAGGCGGTTACAAAATAAAAATGGTTAGCAGCTACTAACCGCTAACCATTTGAATATTTGGTGGCCAAGGGCGGAATTGAACCGCCGACACGAGGATTTTCAGTCCTCTGCTCCGTAGGCGGCGACATGGAAGCGGGCCCGTCCTGCCTGCTGATAGCCACCGTCGAGCGCCCAGATCCCCCCACTCCACTCGTAGGGCTCCGTGCATGACACAACCTTGGCCAGGTCCAGTCCTGACATCGACGGCGCCGCCCGTGCCGCGGCAAGCGCCCGCGCTTCATCGTCCGGTGTCATGGTCGCGCCCGCCATGAGGCAGCCATTCTGCGCACCCTCTTCCCGCAGTCCACCGGAAAGCGCGCGTGGCACGCGCTTCGTCTGACTTGTTCCGACTATGTGGACTGCCTGGGGCTCTCGGCCATCAGTTGTTCCGCCGCCTTGATGTTGATCTCGAGACTGATCATGTTCGGGTTCACTTGCAGTGCCCGCTTCCAGTACTTGATCGCCTTGTCATATTGCTCCTGCTGAAAGTAGATCTGGCCGTAGCCCGCAAGCGCGCCGAAGTGATACGGGTTGCGCTTCATCACCTCGTCACAGTCGGCCAGGGATTTCCTGAATTCGCCGGCGAGGAACAGCACCGTGGCGCGCTTGTTCCAGCCTTCCGTGAAAGCGGGCTTGCGCCGGATCACCTCGGAGAAGGTGGCGATCGATTCCTTGAATTGACCGGCCTGCATTTCCTCGACACCCTTTGCCATCAAGGCGTCGATGGCCTTGTCGCCTGAGCGGCTCCATAGCAGCCACAAACCCTGTTCGGCCACGCCACGCACCAGCGGACTTTCGTCAACAAGACGTTGCTGCAGGATTTTGCCATCCGCAGGCTTGCCGTGACTGGCGATCCAGGCCACCGCTTCGGCGCGCTGCGCCGCATCCTGGGATCCCAGTCCCTTGAGCGCCTGCGTGCGGTTCGAATAGTGGCTGGATTGCGCGAACGCGACGGAGATGCAGAGCAGAGCAGCGATGAAGACGGTAAAGCGTGACATGATCAGTACCTCCGATGTCCAGTGAGCGCCGATATTGCCGGAATTCACGGCCACGGCAGGACTCCGGTCCATCCGCCGCCCAAAGCCTTCACCAACCCGGCCGCCGCAACCAGGCGCTGGCGCAGGATGTCGAGCGCAGAGCGGCGGTTGGTGTACGCAATCGTCTGCGCGGTGACAACGGAAAGGTAGCTGACCGTCCCGGCTCGATACTGATTCAGCGCGATCTCGACCGATTGATCCGCGGCGGCGACCGCGGCGTCCTGCACCACGGATTCCTGCTCGAGCAGGCGCTGCGCGACGAGATTGTCCTCGACCTCCTGGAATGNNGGTCTGCGCCCGGCGCAATCCTGCATCGAACAACGACGCCGCGAGCGCGGGTCCGATCGACCACACCCGGCTGGGCAGGGAGAACAAATCCGCCAGGGTCGAGCTCTGGAGCCCGGCTGAAGCCGACAGGGTCAGCGTCGGGTACATCGCCGCTTCCGCGACGCCGATCTGCGCATTGGCCGCCGNNCGATATCGGGGCGCCGCTCCAGCAGCCGTGACGGCACGCCGGGCGGAATCCGCGGGACCGTCCTGGCAATCGCTGCCTGAGGTATGGAAAACGACGATGCGGGCTTGCCTATCAGCAACGCAATCGCATGTTCAAACTGCGCGCGCTGTATCCCGGCGTCGATCACCTGGGCTTGCGCGCTTTTCAACTGCGTTTCCGCCTGGATCACGTCACCCCTGGCAACCAGACCGGCGTTGTACTGGTTGTTGACGAGTAGAAGCGACCTTTCATAGCCGGCCACGGTTTCGTCCAACAACTGGCGTTGGGCGTCGGCAACGCGCAATTGGAAATAGTTTTGCGCCAATGTCCCTTGCGTGCTGAGACGCAGCGATTCGAGATCGGCGGCGCTGGCCNNTCTGCCCCACAGATCGATTTCCCATCCGGCGTCCACCCCGGCCGTGAACAGCGAATTCGCTCCGCTCCCCTGGCCGGAGCGGCTGGCGCCGGCGCGGCCTGATACCGCCGGAAAGCCGGCCGCCCGTGCCGCCCGAACCACTGCCTGCGCCGCGCGGAATTGCGCTTCAGCAGCGCGAATGTTCTGGTTGGAAATGTCGACCTGCTCCTCGATCGCCTGCAACGCTCCATCGCCGAAAATCTCCCACCATTGCCCGCGCTGTACGCCATCCCGCGGCTCGGCTATTTTCCAGTCGCCGGTCTCCTTGAACGCCATTGGCACCTCGACGTCCGGCCGCTTGTATTCGGGGCCGACGGCGCAGCCGGCAATAACTGCAAGCACAGCGACGGCGGCAACGAGCCTTGTCCCGATTCTGCTCATGAGTGGCGTGGTCGTAGTCGATTTCATATTCATCGCAGTCCGATGGTCCCCTGCAACGAAGGCAGGATGTTCATGGTGTCCCCGATACCGACTTGCGCCGCAAGCCGGTTCTCCCGGCCCACTTGCGCGCGCACCACAGGCGAAAGCGATCAAGGTAGAGGTACACGACCGGCGTGGTGTAGA
>PLYG01000023.1 GCA_003153335.1 Betaproteobacteria bacterium
GGTGGCCGAGCCCTACATCCGGCGCCGGGCCATTCGCCACCTCGAGAAGGGCAGGGTGGTGGTTTTCGCAGCCGGCATGGGCAATCCGTACTTCACCACCGACACATCGGCGGCACTGCGGGCCGCAGAGATCGAAGCCGGGCTGCTGTGCAAGGGCACCCACGGAGGGGTGGACGGCGTCTACACCGCCGACCCTATGAAAGATCCGACAGCGACTCGCTACACGGAGCTTACGTTCAATGAAGCGATCCTGAAGAATCTCAAGGTGATGGATGCGACAGCGCTTGCGCTGTGCCGGGACCAGAACATGCTGATCAAGGTTTTCTGCATTTTCAAGCCAGGGTCGCTGCGCCGCGTCGTGATGGGCGAGGATGAAGGCACGCTGGTGCATGTCTGACCCAACTCGTGGCCAGCGCCGCAGGAAGCGGAAGGTCGGCATTCGCTTCCGCTCCCTGTTCCTGCATCCGGGCTGGTGATAAAGTGGCAACGATTAGGTACGATCAGGTACCACGGAGGAAACGGCAATGATTCCCGAGATCAAGAATACCGCTGAGCAGAAGATGAACAAGACGGTCGATGCGTTGAAGGTCGATCTCGGAAAAGTTCGCACCGGCCGCGCGCATCCGGGCATACTCGATCACTTGCACGTCGATTACTACGGCACGATGATGCCCATCAACCAGGTCGCCAACGTGACGCTGGCCGATGCGCGGACCATCACGGTGCAGCCGTGGGAAAAGAAAATGGTCAGCGCGGTGGAAAAGGCCATTCGGGATTCCGACCTCGGTGTCAACCCGGCGACGCAAGGCGACCTGATCCGCATCCCGATGCCGGCCTTGACTGAAGAACGCCGGCGCGATCTGACCAAGATCGTCCGCACCGAGGCGGAAAACGCGCGGGTCGCGGTACGCAACATTCGTCGCGACGCCAACGAACACCTGAAGAAGCTGTTGAAGGACAAGGACGTGTCGGAAGACGCGGAGCACAAGGCGCAGGATGAAGTCCAGAAAATGACGGACCGGCACATTGCGGACATCGACCAGCTGCTGCATGCCAAAGAAGCAGATCTGATGGCCGTCTGATCAAAGGGGAGACGACAGGGCAGGCGGGCAATGCGGCCGTTGTCCGGCCGTTCCGGATTGGGCTTAGGCCCGATTGCAGACTTCCCCTCATTCTTCCTTTCTCCGTATTCCACACGATGTTCACGAGTTCAACCAAAATCATCCCCGAAGTCGGCGCGGTTCCGCGACACGTGGCGATCATCATGGACGGCAATGGCCGCTGGGCAGGCAGGCGCATGCTGCCGCGGGTGGCCGGACACAAGCGCGGCGTCGAGGCGGTGCGTGAAGTCATCAAAGGCTGCGCCGACCAGGGCGTCGAATTTCTGACCCTGTTTGCCTTCTCCAGCGAAAACTGGCGCCGGCCCGCGGACGAGGTGTCGTTCCTGATGCAATTGTTCATGCTCGCACTGGAGCAGGAAGTTGCGAAGCTGCATCAGAACAACATCCGGTTCAAGGTGATAGGCGACCTGTCGCGATTCGAACCCAGGCTGGTGGGGCTGATCCGGGAGGGCGAGCGGCTGACCGCCAACAATGGGCGCTGCACGCTGACCGTTGCTGCCAACTACGGTGGCCGATGGGATATTGCCAATGCCGTGCGCGCGATGCTCGCCGAACATCCGGAGTATGCCGGAGGATTCGATCCTGACGCCCTTGCGCCGTATCTGGCCATGGCTTACGCGCCCGAGCCGGATCTGTTCATCCGCACCGGCGGCGAACATCGAATCAGCAATTTTCTGTTGTGGCAGCTTGCCTATACGGAGCTCTATTTCACCGACCTGCTGTGGCCGGACTTCGATCGCGAAGCACTCGCCGCAGCCATACGATCCTATCAGCAGCGCGAGCGCCGCTTCGGCCGGACCAGCGAACAATTGCGGGCCGCGACGCGCTGATCCGCTGATGCTCAAACAGCGCATCATCACGGCAGTCATCCTCGCGGCGGTTTTCTTCGCCGCCTTGTTCGGGCTTTCGACCTTGTACTTTGCCGGTCTTTGCCTGGTGCCCTTGATGGCCGCTGTCTACGAGTGGGGCAAGCTGACCGGCCTGAACGCGGCCGGCAGTCTCGCGGTCGCTGGCGGCGTGCTGCTGACCGGTCTGGTTCTGCTATTCAATACCGGCTTCAGCGCGGCGCGCGGATTTCCCGATGTGCCAGTCCTGGCGCTGTGCGGCGCCGCGTCGGCATTCTGGATCGTGGTGGCGCCGCTGTGGCTCCACTACGGCTGGACTACGCAACGGCCCGTGACCATGGCCATCCTCGGTGCGCTGGTCATGCTCGCGATGTGGATGGCGATGGCGCAACTGCATGCGCGTTCGCCGTGGTTGCTGCTGGCGGCGATGATGGTCGTCTGGATCGCCGACACCGCGGCGTACTTCGCCGGGCGCAAGTTCGGCCGCCGCAAGCTCGCGCCGGTGATCAGTCCCGGCAAATCGTGGGAGGGCGTCTACGGCGCGCTGGTCTGCGTTTTCGTCTATGCGGTGCTGCTCGTGCTGTTCTCGCCGCTGGCTGCTCACGCGGAGCTCTCGCATCCGCTGATCGTCGTCTCCGTGCTGGTGCTGGCGATCGTCAGTGTCGTCGGCGATTTGTTCGAGTCGTGGCTCAAGCGCCAGGCCGGCGTCAAGGACAGCGGCACAGCGCTGCCCGGTCATGGCGGCGTGCTCGATCGCATCGACGCGCTGATGCCGGTCTTGCCCCTTGCAACTTTGCTTGTCGTGCTGATGTCACAGTGACCATGCGGCGCGTCGCCATCCTCGGCTCCACCGGTTCCATCGGCGTCAATGTGCTGGATGTCGTGGCGCGCCATCCGCGGCGCTTTGCGGTTGCCGCGCTGGCGGCGAATGTCCAATGGGAAAAGCTGTTCGATCAATGCCTGAAGTTCAAGCCGCGGGTTGCAGCGCTGCTTGACGACGCCGCGGCCGAATCGTTGCGCGCCGCGCTCTCCCGGGCCGGAAGCGCTACCGACGTCTGGTCGGGACCCGAAGGCGTGGCGCGGATAGCGGCGCAGGACGATGCGGACACGGTGGTCGCCGCGATCGTGGGCGCCGCGGGTCTGGCCTCGACGCTGGCGGCCGCGCGCCACGGCAAGCGCATACTGCTCGCCAACAAGGAAACGCTGGTGTTGGCCGGCGAGTGGTTCATGCGCGTAGTGCTTGAGCACAACGCGACGGTGCTGCCGCTGGACTCGGAGCACAACGCGATTTTTCAGTGCCTGCCCGCCGATTACGGGCGGGCGGGGCGCGCGAGCGAAATTCATCGGCTGATCCTCACTGCTTCGGGTGGCCCATTTCGGACCACGCCCTTGGGCCAACTCGATGCGGTCACGCCCGACCAGGCATGCGCCCATCCGAACTGGGTGATGGNNCGCAAGATTTCGGTGGATTCGGCAACGATGATGAACAAGGGGCTGGAGGTGATCGAAGCGCACTGGCTGTTCGGTTTGCCGGTGGAGCGGATCACCGTCGTCATTCACCCGCAGAGCATCGTGCATTCGCTGGTCGAATACGTGGACGGGTCGCAGCTTGCGCAATTGGGTTCGCCGGACATGCGCACGCCGATCGCCCACGCGCTGGCCTACCCGGAGCGGATCGATTCCGGTGTTCAGCGTCTCGACCTGACGGCGGTCGGACGCCTCGAATTCGACAAGCCCGACCTGGAGCGCTTTCCGTGCCTGCGCCTGGGGTTCGAAGCCTTGCGCGCCGGTGGCTCGGCGCCGGGCACGCTGAACGCCGCCAACGAAATCGCGGTGGCTGCGTTCCTTGATGGGCAACTCCGCTACACCGACATTTCGCGCGTGTGCGAGGATACGCTGTCGCGTATTCGCGTGACGCCTCTCGACAATCTGGCGGCGGTCAACGAATGCGATGCCGGCGCGCGCGAACTGGCGCGCGAATGCGCGAGCCGGCTCCACAGCAGGAGTGCAGCATAATGATTTCAGCCATGCAGACGGTGGCCGCCTTTCTCCTGACCATCGGCGTCCTGGTGACCTTCCACGAGTTCGGGCACTACCTGGTTGGCCGGTTGTTGGGCGTCAAGGTGCTGCGGTTTTCGATCGGCTTCGGCAAGCCGCTGTATCTAAGGCGCTTCGGGCCCGACCAGACCGAGTTCGTGGTTGCGGCGATACCGCTGGGTGGCTTTGTGCGTTTTCTTGACGAGAGCGAGGCCGCGGAAGGCGAAGTGATCACGGTCGCCGATAGCGACCGCGCGTTCAACCGCCAGAAAGTCTGGAAGCGGCTGCT
The DNA here is from genome assembly GCA_003153335.1 of Betaproteobacteria bacterium. GTDB lineage: Bacteria > Pseudomonadota > Gammaproteobacteria > Burkholderiales > Casimicrobiaceae > PALSA-1005. Next base: position 4,293 of record PLYG01000023.1, read on the forward strand.
CATCGTGGCCGCAGGGCCGTTGGCGAATCTGTTGCTGGCAGTGCTGCTGTATGCAGGACTCTATGTGAACGGCGTGGACGGTTTGCGCGCGGTGCTGGCGGCGCCGCCGGCAGGTACGGCTGCGGCGCAGGCCGGGTTTACCGATCACGATGAAATCGTTGCGGTGGACGGGCGCCCGTTGGAGTCGTGGCAGGAATTGCGCTGGCGGCTGTTGCGTGTGTCCGGGGCGCCAAGCGTCGAACTGTCCGTGGGCCGGGGCGATGAAACGCTCATGCGCAAGCTCGACTTGAAAGGCCTGTCCACGACCGACTGGGAGGGCCCATTTCTCGACACGCTGGGCTTGAGGCTCTATCTGCCTGCCGCGCCGCCGGGGGTGCTGCGCGTGCTGGAGGGCCGCGCGGGCGCGGCGGCGGGACTACGCGCCGACGACATCATCCTGGCCATCGATGACCAGCCGCTCTCCGGAGTCGGCGAGGCGCGGCGCATCATTGCTGCGCATCCGGATCAGAGCGTGCGCCTGAAGATATCGCGTGCCGGCAGCACGCTGGAACTCGTCGCCACGCCGGAGGCAAAGTCCGTCGACGGGAAGACCATCGGCCAGCTCGGCATCGATCTGGGTCCCAATCCAACGGCCTTCGCATCCTACCGTGTGCGCACACAGTATGGCATCGCCGATGCGATCGGCCGCGGCGCGCAGAAAACGTGGGAGCTGAGCGTGTTCAGCCTCAAGATGCTCGGACGCATCGTGATCGGCGAGGCATCGCTGAAAAACATCAGCGGACCACTGACCGTCGCCGACTACGCGGGGCAGTCGGCGCAGCAGGGAGCGTCCACCTTCATCCTCTACCTTGCCGTGATCAGCATCAGTCTGGGCGTGCTCAATCTGCTGCCAATCCCGTTATTGGATGGTGGGCATTTGCTGTATTATATGGTTGAGGTTATCAAGGGTAGCCCGCTCTCGGACCGCATTCTGCAAATGGGACAACAGGCGGGCATGTTCCTGCTTGCCGCGCTCATGGCGCTGGCGCTTTACAACGATCTGTTCCGTCTGTTGCCCCGCATATTTAGCTGAAAACAAACTAAACGCATGCGAATAAAATTGCTTCTCGCCCTGATCGCGGGCATGTTTGCGACCACGGCGTTTGCGCTGGACCCTTTTGTCGTCAAGGACATCCGGGTCGAAGGCATCCAGCGCACGGATGCCGGCACCATCTTCAGCTATTTGCCGGTCAAGGTCGGCGAAACCATCGATGAAGAAAAGGCGGCTGCGGCGATCAAGGCGCTGTATGCGACAGGATTTTTTCGCGACGTGCGGCTCGAAGCGCAGAACGGGGTCCTGATCGTCACCGTGCTGGAGCGCCCGACCATCAGCGCCATTGAAGTCACCGGCGCGAAGGAATTCGACAAGGACACACTCAAGAAAGCGCTCAAGGACGTCGGCTTGGCCGAGTCGCGCATTTTCGACCGCTCCGCGCTCGATCGCTCCGAGCAGGAAATCAAGCGCCAATATATTTCGCGCGGCCGGTATGCGGCCGAGGTCACGACGATCGTGACCCCGCAGGAGCGCAACCGGACCTCGATCAATTTCGTGGTCACCGAGGGCGAGGTCGCGAAGATCGCGCAGGTCAACATCGTCGGCAACACGGTGTTCACCGAAAAGCAACTGCTGGGCGAAATGGTACTGACCACGCCGGGATGGCTGACCTGGTACACCAAGAACGACCAGTATTCCAAGCAAAAGCTGGCAGCCGACCTGGAAACGCTGCGCAGCTATTACACCAACCGCGGGTATCTGGAATTCAACGTCGATTCCACGCAAGTGTCGATCACTCCCGACAAGGAGGAGATCTACATCACCGTCAACCTGACCGAGGGCCCGAAGTACACGGTGTCCGATATCCGTATGGGCGGCGAACTGCTGCTGCCGGAAGCGGAACTGCTTGGTCTCGTCCGGCTGAAGCCGGGCGAAGTGTTTTCGCGCGAGCGGCTGACCGAATCCGCGAAACTGATCGGGGACCGCCTGGGCATCGAAGGTTATGCGTTTGCCAATGTCAATGCGGTTCCCGATCTGGACAAGGCCAAGCGCGAAGTCGCCTTCACTTTTTTTGTCGATCCGGGCCGGCGCGTTTATGTTCGCCGCGTCAATATCAGCGGCAATACCCGCACCCGGGACGCAGTGATCCGCCGCGAAGTGCGGCAACTCGAGGGCGGGTGGTATGACAACACCAAGATCCAGCGCTCCAAGGTTCGCGTCGACCGCCTGGGATTTTTTTCCGACATCAATATCGAAACCCCGGCAGTCGCCGGGACCAGCGACCAGGTCGATCTCGATATGACGGTGACGGAAAAAGCGACCGGCAGCCTGAACGTGGGCGCGGGCTTTTCGCAAGGCGATGGCCTGATCCTGTCCGGTTCGATCGCGCAGCAGAACATATTCGGCAGCGGCAACGCCCTGGTGCTGCAAGTCAACAGCAGCCGCGTCAACAAGGTGTATTCGGTCTCGTACACCGATCCGTACTACACGCCGGACGGTATTGCGCGCGGCTTTGACATCTATCGGCGCGACGTGGATTCATCATCGCTGACCATTGCCAGCTACCAGACCAAGACCTACGGCGGCGGCGTCCGCTTTGGCGTGCCGCTGACGGAAACCGACAGCATCAACTTCGGCCTTGCGGCCGAGCGGACGGAACTCGCGCTCAATGACTCGTTGCCGGTGATACGGTACCTGGATTACGTCAACACCTTCGGCGCTGTCACCACCAGTCTGGTGGCGCGGGCCGGATGGGCGCGCGATACGCGTGACAGCGTCCTGTACCCGACTGCGGGGCGTTTGCAGAGCATCAACGGCGAGGTCGGCGTGCCTGGCACGGACCTGCGCTACTACAAGATCAATTACCAGCATCAGTGGTTCAAGCCCATCGGCCTGATCAAGGACTGGGTCCTGTCGCTCAACGGGGAGTTCGGTTACGGCGGCGGCTACGGCGGCCGCCCGCTGCCGTTCTACAAAAACTATTACGCCGGGGGCGTATCCAGCGTACGGGGTTACGACACCAGCACGCTCGGCCCGCGCGATGAAAACGGCGATCCGGTCGGCGGCAACCGGCGGATTGTAGGCAATGCGGAATTGTTGTTCCCGTTTCCGGGGCTGAAAACCGACAAGTCGGTGCGCGGCAGCGTGTTCTTCGACGTAGGCCAGATCAAGGGGCCCGGAGCGCAGCCGGAATTCGAGACCTTCCGCTACGCGACCGGGATCGCGCTACAATGGGCGTCTCCGGTTGGCCCGCTCAAGTTCAGTTTTGCTTTCCCGCTGGGCGCGAAAGAGGGCGACAAGATTCAACGATTCCAGTTCCAGGTCGGGACAGGGTTCTAGGCAGAGAAATCATGTTGAATGCATCTTCGAAGGCAGTGGCCGTATTAGTTTTGGGTTTCATGGCATGCGCCGGGGCCGTGGCAGCCGAACTCAAGATCGGATTCCTGAGCACAGAGCGCGTGTTGCGCGAGTCCGCGCCGGCGGTGCGGGCGCAGACAAAGCTGAAAAAGGAATTCGAAAAACGCGAGGCGGATTTGGCAAAAATGGAACGCCAGATTGGCGACTTGCAGGCGATCGTCGAGCGCGACAGCGCGACGATGGCTGAATCCGAGCGCAACAACAAGGTGCGTGAGCTTTCCAATCTGAAGCGCGACTTCCAACGCAACGATCGCTCGTTCCGCGAAGACGTCAATCTCCGGAAGAACGAGGAACTGGCGAGCCTGCAGGAGCGCGCCGACAAGATCATCAAGCAGATCGCCGACGTCGAGAAGTTCGACCTGATTCTGCAGGAGCCCGTCGTGTGGGCCAGCCCGCGGATCGATATCACCGATCGGGTGATCAAATTGCTGGCCGACAAATAGCCAGTCTGTCGAAAAGCTACTGCGGTGACCATCTGCGTCGTTGCACGGTGCTCGAAATCCTCACGTACGCCCAAGTACGCTCCGGTTTCTGCGCTCCCTGCGCCTAGCAGCTGGCCATCCTCACTACGCTTTTCAACAGACTGATAGCGTCGAACTTCAGCTTCCATGCCTGCCGCCCCGACCGCGGGTCCGTTTACGCTGAACGAGATCGCGCAAGTTTGCGGCGGCCATGTTGAGGGCGAAGGCGGCGTCTTGATCCGCCAGGTCAATACGCTGGAACGCGCCGGGGACGGCGAAATCGCCTTCCTCGCCAATACTAAGTACCGGAAGCAACTCGAACAAACGCGGGCGGCGGCCGTTGTGCTCGCGCCCGAGCATGCGCCATTGACTGCGGCACCGCGCCTGGTCATCGACCAGCCCTATGTGGCCTACGCGCGCATTGCCTCGCTGCTCAATCCCGCGGCAACCCTGCCGGCCGGCGCAGCGCCCGACGCCCGTATCGATTCCGAAGCAAGGGTTGCGGCGAGCGCCTCGGTCGGGTTCCATGCGGTCATCGGCGCCGGCGCGCTGGTTGGGGAGTCGTGCGTGATTCATCCCGGGGTCGTGATCGGGGCGCGCTGCAGCGTGGGGGCGCGCACCGTGTTACATCCCAATGCCGTGCTCTATCCGGACACGGTGATCGGCGCCGACTGCGTGATTCATGCCGGAGCGGTGCTCGGGTCCGACGGGTTCGGCATGGCGGAGATCGGCAGTGGCTGGCTCAAGATTCCGCAAATCGGGCGGGTGGTTGTCGGGGACCGGGTCGACATCGGCGCCAACACGACGATCGACCGCGGTGCGCTCGATGACACCGTGATCGAAGACGATGCCAAGCTCGACAACCAGATTCAGATCGGGCACAACGTGCGCATCGGCGCGCGCACCGCGATCGCGGGCTGCGTGGGCATCGCGGGTAGCGTGCGCATCGGCAAAAACTGTAAAATCGGCGGCGCGGCGATGATCAGCGGGCATATCGAATTCGGCGACGGGGTAACGATCGCCGGCGGCACCGTGGTTGCGAAATCGTTGCCGGAGCCGGGCGTCTACGCCGGCGTATATCCGCTGGACACCATGGATCACTGGCGCCGCACCGCCGTTCGGGTGCGACAACTCGACGAGCTGGCGGCACGGATCGAAGCTGCGGAAAAGAGGCTGCGCGAGCTGGCGGCGGATAGCGCCGGCAGCGCGGAAAAAAAACAATGAGCGGTAGCGCCGCTCAACGCAATGGGGGCAGCGTGATCGATATACAGGAAATCCTCGAACTGCTGCCGCATCGCTATCCATTCATTCTCGTGGATCGCGTGCTCGCGTTCACACCGGGCAGGGACATCGTCGCGCTCAAGAACGTCACCATCAATGAGCCGTTTTTCAACGGGCACTTTCCGGGGCGGCCGGTGATGCCGGGGGTGCTCATCATCGAGGCGATGGCGCANNGCCGCCGGTCTGTTGTCGTTCATGACGCCGGCACTCAATCTGACCAAGGGTTCGATCTTCTATTTTGCCGGCATCGATCACGCGCGCTTCAAACGTCCGGTGCAGCCCGGCGATCAGTTGCAACTGGAAGCGGAGATTCTGAAAATTGTTCGCGGAGTCGGCAAGTTCAAGTGCCGGGCGACCGTTGACGGGCAACTCGCGGCCGAAGGCGAAATTCTGGCCGTGCTCAAGACGATGTGAGCGTGCCGCACATCCATCCCACCGCCATGGTCGCCGCCGGCGCGAAGCTTGCTGATGATATACGCATCGGCGCGTATTCGATCATCGGCGAAGAGGTGGCGATCGGTCCCGGCACCAGCGTTGCCGAGCATGTTGTCATTCGCGGCCGCACGCGGATCGGCGCCAACAACCGGATCTTCCAGTTCAACTCCATAGGTGACGCGCCGCAGGATAAAAAGTATGCGGGCGAGCCGACCGAACTGGTGATCGGCGACGGCAACATGATTCGCGAGTTCTGCACGCTCAACACCGGCACGGTGCTGGATCAGGGCGTGACCCGGATCGGCCACCGCAACTGGATCATGGCCTATGTGCACGTCGCGCACGATTGCGTGGTTGGCGACGATACGGTGCTGGCCAACGGCGTGACGCTGGGGGGGCATGTGCGCGTCGGCGATTTCACGATTCTGGGCGGCTTTACTGCCGTGCATCAGCATTGCCGGATCGGCGCCCATTGCATGCTTGGCGGCGGTTCCATCGTCGTGCAGGACGTGCCGCCCTACGTGATAGCCAACGGCAACTCGGCGGCGCCCCATGGCGTGAACACCGAGGGACTGAAGCGCCGCGGCTTTGCCCCTGAGGCCATTGCCGCGATCCGCCGCGCCTACAAGACACTCTACAAGTCCGGCCTGTTGCTCGAGGAAGCCAGGACGCAACTGGCCGCGGAAAGCGCGGCGCATCCCGAATTGCTCCCCCTGGTGGAGTTTTTGGCGGCGCCCGGCCGCGGCATCATTCGTTAGGAGGCTGTTGAAAAGCTACTGCGGTGGCGATCTGCGTCCTCATGTGCCAAATGAGACGGTGCTCGAAATCCTCACGTACGCCTTTGTACGCTGCGGTTTCTGCGCGCCTCATTTACCAAACTGAGGCCTAGCATATGGCCATCCTCGCTACGCTTTTCAACAGCCTTTGAGGGCTAGAACGTGCGCATTGCCATAGTCGCGGGCGAAGCCTCGGGTGACCTGCTGGGGGCGGAACTGATTCGCGCCATCCGCGCCTGTCGCTCCGATATCGAGTTCTACGGTGTCGGCGGACCGAAAATGCAGGCGGCGGGCTGCGACATCGTCGAATCCTCGTCGGCGCTCGCGGTCCGGGGACTGACCGAAGTGCTGCGCCACCTGCCGCGCCTGTTCCGTCTGCGCGGACAGTTGGTGCGCCGGTTTGCCGCCGACCGTCCGGCGCTTTTTATCGGCATCGATGCGCCGGACTTCAATCTGGGCCTGGAAAAGAAACTCAAGCGCCGCGGGCTGCGCACCATTCATTACGTAAGCCCGTCGGTATGGGCGTGGCGCGAAGACCGGATCAAAACCATAGGCGCTGCCGCCGACCATGTGCTGGCGCTGTTTCCGTTCGAGCCTGCGCTCTACGCGAAGGCCGGCATTGCGGCAACCTACGTCGGCCATCCGTTGGCCGATGCGGCGCCGCTCGCATCGATGCGCGAGGAGCGGCGGGCGCAGCGGCAATTCGCGCGCGACCAACCCGTCGTCGCGCTGCTACCCGGCAGCCGCGTGAGCGAACTGGAAATGCACGCCGAATTGTTCATCGGCGTCGCCCGCAAGTTTCATTCGGCGCATCCCGCTGCGCACTTCCTGGTGCCGCTGGTGAATCGCGAAACGCGGATGCTGTTCGAAAACACGCTGTATCGGGTCGGTGCGGAGAAACTGCCGCTGACGCTGCTGTACGGGCACGCCGACGACGCCTTCACCGCGGCCGATGTCGCGCTGGTCGCCTCGGGTACGGCCACGCTGGAGGCGGCGTTGTATCGCTGCCCGCACGTGATTACGTACCGGGTCGGCGGATTCACTGCGCGCTGGGTGCGCCGGCGCTTGCGCGTGCCCTGGGTCGGGCTGCCCAATGTGCTGGCGGGCAGGTTCATCGTTCCCGAATTGCTGCAGGAAGATGCGAGTGTCGAAAACCTGGCGCAGGCGTTATTGAATCTCTATGCCGACGGCTTGGTGCGGGATGAACTGGAGGAGCTGTTCGCCCGGCTGCACACTGCGTTGCGTCAGGGTTCCGCCGATCGCGCCGCTGCCGTGGTGCTGGCCGAGCTCGGCCTGCCGGCACGGGAATGAATGCGCGGCTCATCTGCGGCGTCGACGAAGCGGGCAGGGGGCCGCTGGCAGGGCCGGTCTATGCCGCCGCCGTCATTCTGGATCCGCAGCAACCCATCGCCGGCCTCGCGGATTCGAAACTGCTGAGCGCGCGCCAGCGCGCAGCGTTGTCGGTTGCCATCAAGAGCCGCGCCCTCGCCTGGGCGGTTGCAGCGGCGTCGGTCGAGGAGATCGATACGCTGAATATTCTGCGCGCAGCGCTCCTGGCCATGCGCCGGGCGGTCGCGGCACTATCGGTGCAGCCCGACGAAGCGCTCGTCGACGGCAACCAGGCGCCTACTCTGCCGATGTCCTGCCGCACCCTGGTCGGCGGCGACCGCCTGCATCCTTCGATCTCGGCCGCGTCGATCCTGGCCAAGACCGCGCGCGACGCCGAACTCATCGCGCTGGATGCGTCCTACCCGCAGTATGGCTTTGCGCAGCACAAGGGCTACGGCACNNCCCTGCAGATCCACGGCCCCTGCGCGATTCACCGCCGGAAGTTCGGCCCGGTTGCGCGGCGCATTCTGGATCTGGAACCCTCCGCGGCCCCTGACCGTCGTTTCTGACTGCCCCGCCCCGCGGCTGATGACGACACACCTCTGCCGAGGTTGTCGTGCCCGATACGGTGTTCTGAATTGCGATAGATCAAAGGACAGTGCCAACAGGTACGCTAGAATGCGCAGTCAAAAACCGGAATAGCGAAATTTCCAATGCGCATCGGCATACCTGGCGCAGAGTCAACGCCGCCGATGGCTGTATGTTCCCTTTAAACTTTGTCGCCATGTGTTGGGCTTTCACCTCGTGTGGGATATGTCACCTGGCGCAGTCACAATCGGCCCGTGGCTGCCACGGAGTCGTTGGATACCTAATTCAGCAATCGAACTTGGGGAGTAAAAAAAGATGCCGCAAATGATCGGGGTACCAAAAGAGGTTTTTCCGGGGGAAAGGCGCGTTGCGACCGTTCCCGAGGTTGTTCAGAAACTCATCAAGCTGGGCTTTACGGTCTCGGTGGAATCCGGTGCCGGCGATGCAGCGAACATCAGTGACGATGCCTACCGNNGTAAACATCAGTGACGATGCCTACCGCGCAGCGGGGGCCTCGATCGTCGAGGGTGCCGCCAGGTTGTGGGCGGAGTCGGACATCATCTTCAAGGTGCGCGGCCCCACGAAGGACGAAGTGGGTCTGCTGCGAGAGGGCGGCACGCTGGTGAGTTTCATCTGGCCCGCGCAGAATCCTGAACTGCTGCTACAACTCGCAGCGAAAAAGGCGACAGTGCTGGCGATGGATAGCGTTCCGCGCATCTCGCGAGCGCAAAAGCTGGACGCGCTTTCGTCAATGGCCAATATTGGCGGCTACCGCGCCGTCATCGAGGCG
>PLYG01000295.1 GCA_003153335.1 Betaproteobacteria bacterium
GGTGAAGGGGCCGGGCAAGGTGATCTTGGTGATCCGGTCGGTATTGGCCTTGAGGAATTGCGCATCGCGCACCTCGACCGAATGGCTGCGCCGGATCTTGCCGACCACGCGCGGCACCAGGGTCTTGGTGCCGGGGGTGCGCGACGCCACTTCGGCCGGGCGGTCGGCATCGACGCCTTCCAGTTCCAGCGCAAAGCGGTTGGAATAGCTTTCGCGGCGCACCTCGCCATCGGTGATGATGTCGATGCCCGCCCGGTTTTGGTCCTTGATTGCCTCTAGCGCAGCCTTGTCCAGCAATCTTGTGAACTCGGCTTGCCCGAGTTCCTTTCGACGATGGTCAAAAGAAAAGCCAAAACTGTCGAGTAATGATCGGCCGTTTTGCTTGTAGATATAACGTGGCTTTGGATAGCTGCCTACAATTGCCGTCAAGACCCTCGTTTGCGTTCGGATTGCCATAGTGAGATGGTTGTCTGGTCACGCCGCAACACGCGCATCAAGACGCCGGCCGCTGTCCTTGTCGAAGAGCAGCGCGCTGGCCGGAGGAAAACCCAGTGGCACGTCGTCGCTTTCGCGATGGCGCGGTTCCGCGCCGGCCTCGAGAAAACGAATGACCCCGAAGGCACTATCGGCCGTGTAGAGCACCTCCCGGCCCATGGGCTCGACGGCGCTGATGCGCGATATCGTCCGTCCGCTGTCGCCGCTTCCGTTCACGCGCAAGCTTTCGGGTCGAAGTCCGAGCACGACGGCGCCTTGCACGGGATCCGCCAAGGGAAGTCGCGCCTCGTTGACGCTCAGCATGCCGCCCGCGGCGTGCCCGTCGAACAGGTTGATCGGCGGTGAGCCGACAAAGCTGGCAACGAACAATGTGGCAGGGCGCTCGTAGAGATCTTCGGCGGTGCCTTGCTGTTCTACCCGGCCGCTGTTCATCACCACCACACGGTCGGCCATCGTTGTGGCTTCGACTTGATCATGAGTGACGAGGATCGTCGTCACGCCCAGTTCGCGCTGAATCCGGCGGATCTCCGTGCGCATGGTGAGCCGCAGCCCCGCATCGAGGTTCGACAGCGGCTCGTCGAGCAGCAGAAGGTGCGGCCGCTTGACCAGCGCCCGGGCGAGCGCCACGCGTTGCTGCTGGCCGCCGGAAAGCTGACCCGGCCGCCGGTCGAGCAGCCCGTCGATACGCACCAGCGTGGCGACCTCCCGCGAGCGGCGCTCAGCCTCGGTCCGCTCGATCGTCTTGAAGCGCAACGGAAACATGACGTTCTCGAGCACTGTCATGTTGGGATAGAGCGCATAGGACTGGAAGACGATGCCGACGTTGCGGCCCCGCGCTTCGACGTCATTGACGCGCGCACCGTCGAACGTGATATCGCCGCTGGTCGGCCGGTAGATTCCCGCGAGCATCATCAGCGTTGTCGACTTGCCGCAGCCGGAAGGACCCAGCACCGCCACAAAGGCGCCATCCTCGATCGCGAGATCGATGCCCGCGACCGCGATCGCGCCGCCCCACTCCTTGCGCAGGTTCTTGAGTTCGATACGGGCCATGATCTACCCCTTGATGCCGCCGATCGTCATCTGCGTCAGGTACTTCTGGCAGAAGACGTAGAGAAGAAAGCTCGGCAGCACGTAGAAAACCGCGACGGCCGCGACGATGCCGTAGTCGACCCCCATGACATCGTCGGAAACCCAGAACAGGTACAGGCTCATCACCCAGTTCTTGTTTTCGATCAGAAAAGTGCGGACGAAGATGTATTCCTCCCAGGCGCGGATGAACGCAAAAACCGCGACGGCGATCAGCCCGAAGCGCACCTGCGGCAGCACGACCAGGCGAAAGGCCTGGCGCCGTGTTGCGCCGTCGGTCATCGCGCTCATTTCGATGTCCCAGGGCACGCCATCGAAAAAGCCCTTCATCACGAACACATAGAAGGGAAGCTCGATCGCGGCAAGCACCAGCATGACGCCGACGATCGTGTCGAGCAGCCCGATCCAGTGCAGCATCAGGAAGATGGGAATGATCAGCGTCATCGCCGGGAAGGCGTGCAGCACGAGCATCCCTTGCAGGAAGACGCTGCGCCCGCGGAAGGCAAAGCGCGAGATGTAGTAGCCGGCCAGCGACGACACGGTGAGGATGATCACCGTCTGCGATACCGCGAGCAGGAGCGAGTTGAAGAAGGCGTTCCAGACCGACGGAAACTGCGCGCCCGAGGTCGCTTTCGAGCGGATCTCCTCGACGAAATTGGCGCGGGTCAGGAAGCGGAAATTGTCGAGATGAAGGCGTTCTCCGATGAGTGCGGCGAGCAACGCCCCGGCGATCGCGAGCAAGACGAGACCGGCCGCCAGCCGCAGCCTCGGCGCGGGCACCGACATGTGAACGATGCTGTAGATGAGAACGGCGGGCGCGATCACCGCGCACGCCGTCCACAGCACGTCGCTGGCAACGCCGCCGGTCCGGGCGGTGAAGGCGATCACGACCATCCAGAAGTACGGCAGGACAATCGGTGCGGAAACGACGACGAGGAAAGCGAGCAACATCGATTGCCCGGTAAACCGGCGGCGCCAGGCGCGGCGGGCCAGCGCCGGCCAATCGGGCCGCGCTTGCGCCCCGCGTGCAGCGACCAGGTTGTCGGCCGCCATCAGTGCACCTCGATCCGCGGCTGCTGCAGGAGTTGCTTCATGTCCATCAGCCGCCACAGCGCGAGTGCCGCCAACACACCGATGACGACCAGGATGAGCGAGAGCGCCGCTCCATAGGCGTATTCGCCGCTTTCGAACGCGCGTCTATAGGCATAGAGCGAGAACACCGTGGTGTCGTAGAACGGACCACCGCCGGTGATCAGCAGGATGTACTCGAAGCTCACGAGCAGCGACAGTGTCTGGTGGATAGTCATGTACGAGATCGGCCAGCGCAACGCCGGCAGCGTGATGTAGCGAACGATGGCGAGCGACCCGGCGCCGTCGACCCGGGCGGCGTGGAACAGGTGCTCAGGGATAGAGCGGATGGCCGAGGTGAAGATGAGCATGCCCAACGAGGCCCCGATGAAGCCATTGGCCAGGATGATCACCAGCAACGGGTGGTTGTTGCGCAGGTCGATAGGCGGCATGTCGAAAACATGCATCACGATCTGATTGAGCAGGCCGCGCTCGTTCGGGTCGGCCACCCACAACCACAAAAGCGCATAGACCACCGACGGACTCATCCGGGGAAGCAACCATACCGCGCGGAAGAACGCGCCGAGCCGCGGCGGCACTGCGGTGGTGACCAGCGCCAGCAGCAGCGCAAAGGTTACGTTGAAGATGCCGAGCGTCGCCAGGACAAAGATGAACGTGACGCCAAGCGCGCCGAGCAGCCGCGTATCACGCGTGAACATCCGCTCGAAATTTTCGAGCGTGAACTTGCCGACCGCCAGCGTGCGCCCCATGTCGGTGAACGCAAGGAACAGGTCGATGACGATCGGCGCGACGAAGAACAGAAAGAGCAGCACCAGTGCCGGCCCGAGGAACAGGGCGAAGTTGATCCGTTGCCGGCGAAGCTGGGCGCGCGCGAAGACGGGCATGGCGAACTCCTAGGGGCTCCGGAACAGGGAACGGCCTTTTTGCCGCTTCCCGATCCGTGGACGTGTCGACGCTATTAGTTGCGGATAATCACGTCCTTGCCGAGTTCATTGCCGAGTTCCTCGGCGACGAAATCCGCCGCCGCTTGCGCGGTGAGACGACCGGTTTCGACACCCTGGATTCCCTTGAAGATGATCGAGTTGTACTGGCCGATCTTCGGGTGATTCGGCATGAAGCTGGCGTATTTCAGCATCGGCGTCGCGGCCACCAGCGCCCATCCTTTATCGACGACCTCCGGCATAGACTGCTGGCCGTAGTGGATCGGCGTATGGTTGGTCGTCACCGCGTGGTGCATGTTGGGAATCGGCTGGCTGGCGAGTGCGACCAGATACGCGGCCAGGTCCTTGTTCTTCGATTTCGCGGACACGGCATAGGCGATCGGGTGCGACAGGTTGGACGGCTTGCCGCCCTTCTTGCCCGCAGGCGCGTTGATCCAGGTAACTTTGCGCTGGTAATCGTCCTTGCCTTTCAGGTTCCACGCCTTGGTCTGGTCGGTGACCCGCCACACGCCATGGAAAAAGACCAGCGCCTGTTCGCCGGCGAACGAGGCCTGCTCGATGGCGTCCCACGACATCGACGTGTTGGCCGCGGAGAACGCCTTCTTGTCGGTGCAGTACTTCACCCAGGCGAAGAAGTCCTTGAGCGCCGCCTTCGATGCCTGCAACTTGGCCTCCGCCTTGTCGTAGGGCACGTTGCCGAAGCCTTCCATCATCATCTGGAAATCGGGCCCGGCGTTCGGCCGGTGCAGGATGCCGTATTTGACGACACCTTTTTGCACGGCCTGTCCGGCGAGATCGCAGAGGTCATAGGCCGTGAATTCCCCGGCGTCCACCCTGGCCGGCAGCGAGGCAATCTCCTTGTCGGTCTTGCCCAGCTTGCGCAGCTTGTCGTTGTTCAGGAAATACATCCGGACCTCCGAATCCTGCGGCACGCCGTACCGCGCGCCCTTGTAGCTCACCGCCTGCCAGAGGGGCACGATGATGTCGCCGTAAAATTCCGGGTTCTTGGCAATGTGGTCCTCCAGATTCATGGCGTAGCCCGCTTCGGCAAAGGCGCCCGTCCACTCATGCGCGAGGACGAAGATGTCCGGCCCCTTGTCGACCGCGAAGGCTTTCAGCAAGTCGAGCGCGTCATCGTCATAACCCTTGGCGTTGGTCTCGTTGAGCTCGATCTTGACCCGCTTGTCGGTGCCAGTGGCCGCGAGCATCTTGTTGAGCGTATCGCCCGCGGCGACGAGATTTCCGGCGCGCAACGGCCCGGAACGGTCTGCGCGCGACCACACTTTAATTACCACATCTTCGGCCAATGCCGACGTTGTGGCGGCGCCGAGCAGCACGCCGGCGACGATTCCCGATAGTGCGTGTTTCCAGTTCATGATCAAGCCTCCTGTTTAGCGCGGTCTTTCGTCGCGTCGCTGATAAATCCGGCGCTGTTGGCGCGCCAGCCATTGCCTGCGTTCATATTCTCCGGTTGCATCGGTGCGCCAAAACGCAGGCGCCGATTCTGATTTCCCGATGCCCAGAGCCGGGCTTTGCCTATCCACTGTTTGCCGCCAATCTTTCCGTCATCCTCCCTGTTGCGGGCATATCGACGATCCCTCTCAACAGGGCAGGAACATCGGTGCAGATAGCGTCGGGGCAAAGCGCGACCAGCACCCGCAATTCGCTCTCGCGCTCTTCGTGCCAGAGCGTAATGGCGAGACGAGCCTCTCGCAGCAGTGTGATCGCCGCCGCGTCGAGCAGTCGATGCGGATGCGGCGACCGGGCTTCCCAACACGGGTGAACGCCGTTAGCGCGATAAGCCAACGCCAGACGGATCAGGTCCTCCGGTGTCACCACGCTCCCCACCATCAGCGACGTCCCGATCTCCGGCGTTCGTGCCTTCACCGCGGCCAGTGCCGGCCCATGGAAACTGCCGATGACGATCCGGTCGCGCCACTGGCTTGTGGCGGCCATCGCACCGATCGGCACCGCGAAATCGGGATCCTTGACCTCCACCAGCAGGTTGATGTTCGCCCGCGGCGCCCAGGCGAGCAGGTCGGCGAGGCGGACCAGACCAGGCTCCATCGCCTCGATCTCCGCGGCGTCGCACTCTGCAACCAGTCGATTCGCGATCGTCAGATCGTGCCGGACCACTAAAACGCCGTCGCGCGTGCCCTGGACGTCGCATTCGATCCCATCGGCCCCGTCGGCGACTGCCGCTTCGAACGCCGCCCAGCTATTCTCCGCGTGCATTGCGCTGCTGCCCCGATGTGCGACGACTTGCGGCCTGGTCATGGCTTTCCTTCCTGCGCGGCGAGACCACGCACGGTCATGCGCACAACCAGGCCCGCGGGCAGCGTGAAGACTGCGTGCGGTGTTGCCGGATTCTCTGCGCGTTGCCTTATTACCTGCATCACCTGATTGGTCAGCAGCCGGACCGGTTGCCGGAAGGTGGTGAGCTGATAGGCGTTCCAGGCGGCTTGGGGAATGTCGTCGAAGCCGATCACCGAGAGATCGTCCGGAACGCGCCGGCCGCGATCGAGACGCGCGGCATCGAGAAAGCCGAGAGCGAGCAGGTCGGTGACACAGAACGCACCGTCGATCGCATCGTCAGCGAGCATCGTCAACGCGGCCTCGCGCCCTGCCCCATAGTCAGTGGGTCCTTCCTCCCAGACGCGTACGCACACGCCGGCTTCCGCTGCCCGGTCGCGGAACGCTTCGAGGCGCCCGACGAGGCTCGCGGTCCGCGCACCGCTCGAGACGACGGCGAGCCGCCGACATCCGGCGGCGAGAAGGCGGTCGGCGGCCGCGCGCCCGCCACCGGCATGATCGGTGACCACGGTGTCGACGGCGAATCCCGGCATCGGCTTGTTGACAAGGATTACCGGTACGCCGTTGTCAAGGCACTCCTTGACAATGTGCGAGGGCGGGGTGCCGTTCATCACGACGATCGCGCAGACCCGATAATCGAGCACGCGCTCAATGATGGCGCCCATGTCACTCTCCGCATTCGCGGCGTTGAGCAACATGCACTGAAAACCATCGGCGAGCAAGGTTGCGGAAAGCGTCGCAAGACATTCCGCGTGAAAGGGCTGATGGAAATCCGTGCCAACCAGGCCGACGATATTGGAGCGCGCATTGGTGAGGCTTTGCGCAAGTCGGTTGACGCGATAACCCAACTGTCCGGCGGCCTCGAGAACGCGGGCGCGGACCGCGCTCGACACGCTCGCGCCCGGCGTGAAAGTGCGCGACACGGCCGAACGTGACACGCCAGCGTGCTCCGCAATGTCGGCGGCGGTAACGAACGGACCTCGAAGACGCTCCTGACTCATCTCTGGTACCTTGCGTCGACTCCGCATACGGACGCAATAAGTGTACCCCTTTTGCACGCGCGTGCAAATACCGACTGTCGTAGTCCCAATTTCTTCCCGCGGTTGTTAAACTGTCGGCTCCTTCGGAACCGGCCGCCTCCATGTCCCAGACCACGATCACAGCCCTGCGCGCCACGCCCGTGACCGTTCCGCTCGAAGCGCCGCTGTTGCACAGCAACGGCGCGCACTGGGGGCGCTTTGTGCGCACCATCGTCGAAGTCGAAACCGCCGACGGCTACGTTGGCCTGGGCGAGCTGGGCGGCGGTGGCGAAACCGTCGAGCAGGCGATCGCCGGACTGCTGCCCTATTTGCGCGGCCACAACGTGTTCGAGCTCGAGGCAATGCGTTTCGCGATCTGTAATCCGACCGCCAGCCTTTACAACAACCGGACCCAGCTCCACGCCGCAATCGAATTCGCGTGCCTCGACATCATCGGGCAGAAGCTGGGGATTCCCGTCTGCGACTTCCTCGGCGGCAAGCTGCGCGACGCGGTACCGTTCGCCAGCTACCTGTTTTTCCGGTACGCGAATCCGGAGACCGGCAAGGGCGAAGTGCGCACCGCCGAACAACTCGTGGCGCATGCGCAAGCCCTCAAAGCCGAGCATGGATTCACTTCGCACAAGCTCAAGGGCGGCGTCTATCCGCCCGATCATGAATGCGCGGCGTTTCGCGCGGTGGCAGAAGCGTTTCCCGGCGAGCGCGTGCGTTTCGATCCCAATAGCGCATTCTCGCTGGCCGACGCGATCCGTTTCGGGCGCGGGATTGCCGACCTCAACAACGACTACTACGAAGATCCGGTGTGGGGAATGCCGCAACTCCTCCGGCTGAAGGAATTCGTCAAGATTCCCACCGCGACCAACACGGTCGTCATCAATTTCGAGCAACTCGCTGAGAACGTCCGCAACGGCGCCGTCGACGTGATCCTGCTCGACACCACGTTCTGGGGCGGGATCCGCCCCTGCATCAAGGCCGCGGGTGTGTGCGAGACCTNNCGACGATGCTGCATCTGGGCGCGGTCGTCCCCAATCTCGGCTATGCGGCGGATGCGCACTACCACCACCTCACCGACGACGTGATCGAAGGCGGCAAGATGCGCTACATCGATGGCGCGATCAAAGTGCCGACCGCGCCCGGCCTGGGGGTGACACTGAACCGCGAAAAACTGCGCCAGTATCACGAATTATTCAAGGAACTGGGCGGCTACCCGTATGATCGCGATCCGGGGCGGCTGGGTTGGTATCCGTTGATTCCGAATACGCGGTGGGCGGATCCGGGAGTGGCTATGGTGCCGAAACTGAGGTAGGTTTTCCGGTGTTTCAGCCGGCGTGCGGGTGNNGGGTGATATCGTTCGGTGACATTTCACCGCAGCTCGCATATCGGAGTATTCTTGATCAGGTGCCGCTGAGCGCCACGTAAGCCTTCATTGTGAGCGACTACGCCAAGTTCTTCAGGCCCGATGCCGGCGGGGAATCTGCTGCAGGGTTGATTGCCGCCGCGGAAGCGTGCCTTTATGGCTTCACGGCTTGTTTTAACGCGAGGGATCGCGCGGGAATGGATGCGCATCTCCATTTTCCGCACGTCATTTACTCGGGTGCGGAGCGATTGGTCTGGGAGCACGCCGGCCAATTGCCGAGCGACTTCTTCGACAAGTTAGTCGCGACGGGATGGGCGAGATCGGTCTACGAGGACAAGCAGCCCGTTCTTGTGAGCCCCGACAAGGTTCATTTCCGGGTTCGCTACACGCGTCGCACGAGCGATGACCAAGTGCTTTCCGNNGGTTTGTAACCCGCATCGGCGGCCGTTGGGGCATCGCCCTGCGGTCCTACTAGAAATGCATAAAAACGCTAACGCTCTGCCCGCACGACGCGAGAGAATGGCTCTCGCGTTGCTCTCGACAAACACCCCCGTTTCACGCTATCCTTTCGGTCAAGTGGTCTGACCAATTCCCGGTCGCTGCTTCACCCTTCCAAAAGCAATTCATGCCCAATCAAATCGATCTC
>PLYG01000087.1 GCA_003153335.1 Betaproteobacteria bacterium
CGATCCACGGTCTTCAGCGTCTCGAAAAGATTATGGACGAATACGTCGGTGGCACCAGCACCAACTACATGACAAACGACCAAATGCTCAACCGCGGCCTGGAGCTGTTGACGATGCTGAGGGAAGACATGAACCACATGGGTGCCGAAGACCTGCACCAGCTTCAACGCACGTGGGAGCTGCACCACCGGCTATTGGCCTCTGAGTCCGTGACTCATCACACGCTGTTCCGCAAGGAAACGCGGTGGCCCGGGTATTACTATCGGGGCGATCACATGAAGCTTGATGATGAGAACTGGCATTGCTTCACCCTGTCGCGCTATGACCGGAATACCGGCAAGTGGGACATGGAGAAGGCACCGGTCTACCACATCATCGACTGACATCGTAGAACCCGGAGCCCACAAAGAAAGCTGCCTTCACCGGCGGCTCGTCCATGGGACAGGTGGTCCGAAACGGCAGCGGCGTCAGCGCGCGGCGTAGCCGGACAGCTTGACCTCGCCAGCACTCTATCCTTGCGACGGGTGAACCGTCAGCCGCGTGACAATTAACGCTAGCTTGGCTGCTTTCCCCAGAATCTTGCCCTTCGTAGCGTCCGCTTTCCCTCAATCATCGAAGGCGCCGACCAGGCGGGTCGGGAACCGCTGCTGCGCTACTGCGCCCGCCCGCCGTTCGCCCTCGAGCATTTGCACCAACACGACGCCGAGCATCTGGTCTACATCATCGCCAAGCCGCACCCGGACGGGCCCAGCGACCTGGTGCCGACCTCGCTCGAACTGATCGACAAGATTGCCGCACTGGTGCCACCGTCGCGGATCCATCGCCACCGCCACTTCGATGTGCTGGCGCGAAAGGGCCGCTCACGGGTAATTTTCGCGACGACCCCGAACGGCAGGAGTTGGCCGATACCAGCAGGCCAATACCCCGCATCAAGCACACGCCGAAGGACCGCAGTAGTGGTGCAACCGGGCGGTCAATCACGCTAATTCGCCGCGATGGATCGGCCCGCTCTCTGCGCGTCCTGCTGCCTCGCTTGCTGTATCACGCCTGGGCCTCGATGACCGCAAATCCGAGAGGACGTCTTCATGCCAAGCTCAGCGTTGCAGTCAAGGACTGTGCTGGTCTTGGGCTGGTACTGCGGAACGCACGAATGCGCTGGGCGTAGGGACCGCACAACCATCCAGCTGAATGCACACAAAGGAGGGCAAATGCGCGGTAATGCGCATACGATGCGCATTGGAGGTCCCCATGAAAGCTGGCTACAACCTGGCGGCTCGCAAGCGCCCCGTCAACCTGACCCTGAACGAAGATCTGGTGCTGCAAGCACGCGCGATTACCGACAACCTTTCCGGCGTCGTCGAGTCGCTTCTGGCGGAATTCGTCGAGCACGAACGGCAGCAACGCCTGGCCAAGGCGAGGACACTCGAAGCCACTGTTGCCACCTGGAACGAATTCAATCTCCGATCAGGCTCATTCGCCGACGAGCACTCGACGCTCTGATGTCCCAGTTTGACGTACACCGGAATTCGGGCAAGAACCAGGATGCCATTCCTTATGTTGTCCTCGTGCAGTCATCCCTGTTCGACAGCTACCGTCGCCGGGTCGTCGTTCCCCTGGTGCGGAAAACGACGCTCGGAAAAATCACCAACGCCCGCTTCAATCCAACCTTTCGGATTCAGGGTGTTACCGTGGTTCTGCATCCACTGGAGATCGTGTCGGTGCACGTCGAGCGCCTGGGCGAGCCGGTCGCATCGCTGGCCGGCGAAGGAATCCGCATCATGGACGCCCTTTACGAGTTGCTCACGCACGCCCGGGGATAGCGGGTAAGGCGGGGCCTCTGGCGAAGATGAGGCCGGGCGAGCCTCTGGTGTTCGCTCCGTGGCATGCGACCCGTCACACGTCACTTGATCGGGTCTTGTCAAAATCAGTTTGACATATTAGAATTAACACATGAACTGCGCGTCACGACTGGTCGAACTCTTCGGCAGCCAGGCCGACGTCGGGCGCGCGTTCCAGCTCGACCGTGCCGTGGTGCACAACTGGGTGAAGATGGGCTACGTCCCCGCACGTTGGGCGGGCGAGGTGGAACGCCTCACCGAGGGCCGCATCAGTTCGGTCGAAGTCGTCAACGAAGCCAGCGCCAAGAACCCGGTGCGCGTGAAGTCGCGCCCGGACGATGCGCAGTTCGGCATGTCGGAGAGTGAACCCATGAGCCAGTACGCCCCTTCCAAGCGCATCCATTCCTTCCACCCGCCGCAGCGCACGCTGATGGGTCCGGGCCCGACCGAGATCCATCCGCGCGTGCTCACGACCATGAGCCAGCCGGCGATCGGCTACCTCGACCCGGTCTTCGTCGAGATGATGGAAGAACTGAAGTCATTGCTGCGCTACGTCTACCAGACGAAGAACGCGCTCACCTTCCCGATCTCCGGCCCGGGATCGGTCGGCATGGAGTACTGCTTCGTCAACATGGTCGCGCCGGGCGACAAGGTGATCGTCTGCCAGAACGGCGTGTTCGGCGGCCGCATGCTGGAGAACGTGATCCGCGCCGGCGGCCTGCCGGTGCTGGTGGAAGACAAGTGGGGTGAGCCGGTCGATCCGCAGAAGCTCGAAGACGCGCTGAAGAAGAACCGCAATGCCAAGGTCGTCGCCTTCGTGCACGCCGAGACGTCCACCGGCGCGCAGTCGGATGCGAAGACGCTGGTGAAGCTCGCGCACAAGTACGACGCGCTGACGATCGTCGACGCAGTGACTTCGCTGGGCGGAACACCCGTCAAGGTCGATGAGTGGGACATCGACGCCATCTACTCGGCCAGCCAGAAGTGTCTCTCGTGCACGCCCGGCCTGTCACCGGTATCTTTTTCCGAGCGCGTGGTCGAGCGCGTCCAGGCAAGGAAGGACAAGATCCACAGCTGGTTCATGGACATGAATCTGCTGCTCGGCTACTGGGGCGCCACGACGCGCACCTACCACCACACCGCGCCGACGAATTCCCTGTTCGCGCTGCACGAGGCACTGCTGCTCATTCGCGAAGAAGGACTGGAGAATTCCTGGGCGCGCCACCACCGCCACCATCTGGCGCTGAAGGCGGGGCTGGAAGCGATGGGGCTCAAGTTCCTGGTCGAAGAAAAGTACCGGTTGCCGCAGATGAACGCGGTGTATTGCCCGGAAGGCGTGGACGAGGCGAAAGTCCGGCGCACCCTGCTCACCGAGTTCAGCCTGGAGATCGGGGCCGGCCTGGGGCCGCTGGCCGGCAAGATCTGGCGCTTCGGCCTGATGGGCTACAGTTGCCGGCCGGAAAACGTGATGCTGTGCCTCTCGGCGTTGGGTTCGGTGCTATCCGACATGGGGATGGCCGTGCACGTGGGCGACGCGGAAAGCGCCGCCCATGGCGCCTATGCGCAGATGCACGCCAGTGACGCGCTGAAGAAGAAAAGGGCGGCCTGAAGGTTCGATCTGCTGCACGGCGCGCGCAAGCGCGAAGGCACAAAGGTACAAGGATGATCACCGACGCCCAGGTTCCCCGGCCACGCGAAGTGTTCCTCGACCATGTCGGGTGGTTCGTAGCGGACATGGCCGTGGCCGCACGCACATTTGAGCGGCTGNNCGCCGTACACCGAGCATCGCAACACGGCGGCCGACGGCAGCAGCCTGCCGGCAGGGACGGCGAACCAGTGCGCGATGCCGGAGCGCGGATATCTCGAAATCGTGACCGCGGTGCCGGGGAGCGAAACTGCGCTGGCCGACCAGCTTCGTGCCGGGCTGGCACGCTACGCGGGCGTGCATGTCGTGACCTTCTCCGGCTATAACGCCGACGCCGAGCGAGCGCGACTGGCGCAGGCGAGATTCAATCCACAACCCGTTGTCCATCTCCGTCGTCCGGTTGCGCTCGAAGATGGCGGCGAGGGCATCACGGCATTCTCCGTCGTTCGCACACCGCCGGAGGAGATGCCGGAGGGGCGCATTCAATTCCTCACGCAAGAGACACCTGACCTTGTCTGGCGCCCCGCGCTGATCGCACGCGATAACGCAGTCGAAGCGCTGACCGGAATCCAGATGGTCGTGGCCGATGTCGACGAAGCTGCGGCGCGCTTCGCGCGTTTCACCGGCCGCAACGCAACGCCCATCCCCGGCCGCAGCGCGGTCATTCCGCTAGATCGGGGTTGGATCGCCATCAGCGGTCCGACGTCGGCCCGCAGACATCACTTCGCCGCTTCCATTACGCCACCATTCGTCGCCGCCGTCGCGCTCCGGAGCCTCGACCTCGCCTCGACCCACGCCTACCTGATGCGGCAAGGCATCCGGCTGCTGGCCGATACGCCCGACCATCTGGTCGTGCATCCGGATGATGCGGCGGGGACCGCGCTGGTCATACATGCTGAAGGGGCTGACGACTGTCTGTGCGTGCCCTGAGTCGGCAGTCGCCGCACCGTTAATTTGGCGCGCACATCACGATACCCTCGCCGATCCACCCTTTTCTACCCACAACCCCTATTCTGGATCTGCATGTTGTTCGCCTGATGTAGAGGTAAGAGTGCCAACGCCAGCAAGTGGGTGCAGCAATGAGCCGCACAACTGCCACCCTGTCGCGCACCGCGCCGCCCGCGCCTGAGTTCCTGCCGTCATTTTTCCGTTCATGCCGGCGTCGGCTTATCCATGACCGGATGGACTTTGGGTCGCAGAAAACAGAACAAGAATCGGCCCTATCCGACGGCTGGTCTGTACGGCGGCGCGCATTGGCAAGTTCCCTCCTGCGGCATGCCGCACCCCCAACGCCGGGCGGCGGCCAGGGGTATTCATTCGGAGAAACGCGCCGAGGAACTAGCGCGCCATGACCACCGCAAACGGATGTCGGTCCCGCTCGGCGCGCAGCGCCTGGATCACGCGGTTCGTGGCGCAGTCGCGCTGGCGGCAATACTCCACATAGCGATCGTCGAGGAGCTGCGTGATGACGACGCGGGGACCGTCCTGCGGCGCGACGATTTTCCAGCCGCCCTGCTGCTTGATCAGGCGATAGGTGATGTTCTGCATCCTGTTTCGGGCGGACTTCAGCACCGGGTTGTAGTCGCCGTCGTCATGCAAGGTGCCGAAGACCGCGTATTGCACCCGCACCGTTGCGCGGCGGCCGCGCAGTTGCGCGGCATGGACCGTAGCCGCGGTAACGATGGTCACCGTGTCCCAACCCGGCCCATCCTCCCAGACCGCGAAGCGTCGGACCAGCGGCCAGTACTCGCTGCTGGTCTGCAGGCCGTTGGCGTCGGCATCGACGAACGCCGCGACCAGCGCGGTGGGATCGCCGCTCGGCAATGCGCCGTTCTGCAGCAGCGCGATCGGGGCGCCATACAGCTTTCCCGCCGCAAGGGCGAACAGGACGGCGGCAAGGAATCGGGTCGTCATGGCCGGCATTGTCGATCAAAATCCGGAAGCGGTCGACCGCTTCCGCGTGGCACACGCTTCGCCCGCTTTGCGCGCCACCGCGGCCACCCGAGGCCGTAGAATCGCGCGATGGACGAATTCGAGGTCGCGGTGTTCGGCGCCGGCATCGCGGGCGCATCGCTCGCGTGGCGTCTTGCCGCGCACTGCCGCGTGCTCTTGCTGGAGCGTGAGGCGCAGCCCGGCATGCACTCCACCGGCCGCTCCGCCGCGATGTTCATGGAAAGCTACGGGCCACCGGCGGTGCGCGCGCTCACGCGGGCGAGCCGCGCCTTCTATGAAGCCCCGCCTCCGGGATTCACCGGGCAGCGCCTGCTCGGCGAGCGCGGCGTGCTCTACCTCGCGACCCTGGGCCAGGAAACGCTGCTGCGCCAGACTCATGACGAACTTGCCGCCGGCAGCGTGCACGTCGCGTTCGTCGACGCGGACGACGCGCTGCAACGTGTGCCCTGCCTGCTTCGCGAGTGCGTCCACGGCGCGCTATGGGAGCCCGATGCGCAGGACATCGACGTGAACGCACTGCGCCAGGGCTTCTTGCGCGGACTGCGCCACGCCGGCGGCACGCTGCGTCTGGGAGCCGCGCTGCGCAGCGCCCAGCGCCGCGGCGACCAGTGGCAGCTCGAGTTCGCCGACGGGGTAGCGCTGCGCGCGCGCAGCGTCGTCGACGCCGCCGGCGCCTGGGCAGACGAGTTGGCCGCGCTGTTCGGCGCCGCGCCCATCGGTCTGGAACCGCGGCGGCGCAGCGCCTTCACCTTCAAGCCGCCCGAGGGCACCGACGTGTCGCGCTGGCCTGCGGTGGTGGGCGTTGACGAGAGCTACTATTTCAAGCCTGATGCGGGCCAGTTGCTTGGGTCGCCCGCCAACGCGGATCCCACGGTGCCGCACGACGTGATGCCCGAGGAGTTGGACATCGCGATGGGTATCCACCGGATCGAATCCGTCACGACGCTGCGCATCCGCCGTCCCTCCAGCACCTGGGCCGGCCTGCGCTCCTTCGTGCGCGATGGCGAACTGGTGATCGGCTGGGACGACGTCTGCCCCGCTTTCTTCTGGCTGGCCGCGCAGGGCGGTTATGGCATCCAGAGCGCCGCCGGCGCCTCGGCGCTGGCCGCGTCGCTGCTGCTCGATCGCGTCCTGCCCGACGAGTTGATCCGCCACGGCGTGGATGCGCAAGCCGTGTCGCCGCGACGGCTGCGCTATCAAGGGTCTCACGATGACCGAACTGGACCGGCCGCCGGCCACAGCGATTGAACGCTGCAGCGCGCGCAATCCGCACTCTGCTCCTGCGCGCTCGCCGCTGAACGGGCCAGGCGAAGCCAGGGAAAGTCTCAGGTGAGCGCGGCCTTGAGGTCGTCAAGCTGGCGCCGCGCGCCGGCGACCATCGAATTGAGGTCGGAGGTCAGCATCACCAGGTCGAAGCCGCGCTTGATGGCGCCCGCGGCAAACGCTGCGCTCATGCAATGCATGCACGCCTTCTTACCATGGCGGTGCGCGGCCTCGCGGACCTTGTCGCAGGTTGCCAGGTGCAGCGGGTCGGTGTTGTCCGCCCGCGGCGTCAGGCCCAGCGCGAACGATAGATCGGCCGGGCCGATGTAGAGGGCGTCGAGCCCCGGCGTGGCGCAGATCGCGTCGAGGTTGGCCAGGCCTTCCTTCGTTTCGATCATCGCCATGATGATGATCTCTTCATCGGCCTTGGCGACGTAGTCGGCGCCGCCGTAATGCACTGCGCGCACCGGGCCCGAAGAGCGCATGCCCGTGGGCGGGTAGCGGCAGGCGGCGACCGCCTTCGCCGCGTCTTCGGCGCTGCTGACCAGCGGCACGATGATGGCGTAGGCGCCGAAGTCCAGTGCTTTCATGATCATGGCCGGGTCATTCCACGGCACCCGTACCACCGGCGTGGTGTCGGTCTGCGATACCGCCTGCAGCATGGAGACCAGGTCGCTCATGCCAGTGGTACCGTGCTGCAGGTCGATGCACAGGGCATCGAAACCCTGGCGCGCCATCACCTCGGCGGAAAAACTGTTGGCAATGGAAATCCAGCCCAGAGTGACGGGTTTACCTTCCTTCCACATCTGCTTGATCTTGTTGGAGCGCATGAATTTTCCTTAAGTATCGAATTGTCGGTCATGGCGCGCCGGATCGGCGGCCGGCCGACGCAGACGGTAGTTTCGCAATCGCAGGATCAATGCCTCTACTCGCCTGGCCGTATTTTAGCTTGAAGTTCGTGCAGGCCCGCGACGAGTCTTACTCAAAAGTTGTCAGAGGCAATGTCCGCTGAAGTGTCAATGATCATCGAAATCCGGGCAGGCGCCACTTTGGTTGGCGCAACAAGTCTTTGTGACGCGCCGGGCAGTTTGGCGCGGTACGATCACCGCGCTCCGGCTGGACCACCGCCGGGTATTCCAGATTCCGTCCCGTCTTCCGGTAACTCCAAAGCTGTGTGGATAAAGCGGCGCGCCTCGGCGGCAACCTCGCGCCGATGGCGTCCGGCCGTGGCGAACGGAACGCCCAGGTGCAGCCGCACCCGCGTCCGGCGCGCGCGCAACAGTTGTCCGAACGACGCGACCAGCGACATGTCGCCGACGTAGGCCGGCGCATCGGAGTGGTCGCCGTCGATATGCGTGTAGCGGATCGCCGCCGGCAGCACGTGCCCCTCTGCTGCGATCACCGGCTGCAGCAACGAGCCATGGAAAGGCAGCAGCTCGCGTCCGGCGGTTGTCGTGCCTTCGGGGAACAGCGCGATCACATCGCCGGCTGCCAGCGCGCGCTCGATTTGCGCACTGATCCGCGCCGCATCCCGGCGCCGCGTGCGATCGACAAACAAGGTGCCCACGCTGCCGACCAGGAGGCCGATGACGGGCCAGCGTTTGACATCGGACTTGGCGATAAAGCGCGAGGGCTGCAGCGCGTTCAGCACAAAAATGTCCAGCCACGAAATGTGGTTGGCAACGATCAGGACGCGCTCAGGGAAGCCCGCCTGCAATCCCGTGTGTTCGAACTCGACCGAGAGTATGCGCAGCAAGCGCCGGGACCAGCGCTGCACCATGCGATTGCGCGATCCATGCCCGGCAAACGGGAAGATGAACGCCGTCGTCGCCAGTCCCTGGAAAACATGCACGACCGTGCGCGTCAGCCGGACACCTCGAACGAGGACCGGAGTTGGCTTGCGCGGGCTTCGGGAATGGGGCATGAAAAAAGAAGCGGGCGAGGCCACCCGTTTCGCAGTGTGTAAGCTTATCAGTGGCAGTCCATGGCGATGCCACGAATATTATATGCCAACGTCAAGCTCGGACAAGTGAGACGGAGCCACCTGTCCGAGGCTCCTACCAGAGCGCTACGCCGAAGGCTTTGTCGTAAAGTGCTGCGACCGACGCGCGATCGAAGTGATGATTCTGCCCGCCGCGCTCCGCGATCTTGATCGAGCCCAGCAGCGACGCCAGGCGCCCGGTCGTGAGCCAGTCCCAGCCGTGCGCGATGCCGTAGAGCAGACCCGCCCGGTACGCGTCGCCGCAGCCGGTGGGATCGACTTCGCGCTCCGGCGGCACTGCGGGAATCGCCAACGTCTCGCTGCCGGCGACGATCGAGGAGCCCTGCGCGCCCTGGGTGATGATCATCGCCTTCACCTTTGTCGCCAGATCGGCGCGTGACATGCCCGTGCGTTCCTGCAGCAACTCCCCTTCGTAGTCGTTGACCGCCAGATAGTCTGCCCAGTCCACCAGCCGCCGCAGCTCGTCGCCATCGAACAGCGACATCGCCTGGCCCGGATCGAAAATGAACGGAACGCCGGCCGCGTGCATTTGCGCAGCATGCGCCAGCATCCCATCGCGGCCATCGGGGGCAATGATGCCCAGCCGGATATCGGTTGCCTCGTCGACGCTTATCCGGTGCGACAGTCCCATCGCGCCGGGATGAAACGCAGTGATCTGGTTGTCGTCAAGGTCGGTGGTAATGAACGCCTGCGCGGTGAACGTGCCCGGCATGGTACGTATGTGCGTGGCATCCAGGCCGAATCCCGCCAGGCGCTCGCGATAGGGCTGGCCATCATCGCCGATGCTAGCCATCAGCACCGGGGCGCCGCCCAGCAGCTTCAGGTTGTAGCCGATATTGCCGNNAAACTCGCGGCGCATTTCGAGCACCGTGAACGCCACGTTCAGCATGTGCGTCTTCTCGGGAAGGATGTGATTGCGGAAGCGGTCCGCGAACACCATGATGGTGTCGAAGGCGATGGAGCCGCAGATCAGGACGCGGGGTTCGGACATGATGGGATGGGTGTCGGGTAAATGTGAAAAAGGAGGCAAGCCGGCGATGACGGGTGCGTCGGCGCACGGCAACGATTTTGAAGACCCCGCATCTTAGCGCAACCGCTGCCATCGCGACCGGACGACAATGGCGCTGATTCCCTCGCCCCGCAAGCGGAGCGA
>PLYG01000371.1 GCA_003153335.1 Betaproteobacteria bacterium
GGCGAATCCGGTTGCGGCAAGTCGACCGTCGGCCGCTCGATATTGCGGTTGGTCGAACCGGAGGCCGGGAGTGTCCGTTTCCGCACCGAGGAGATTCTTGACGCGGGGCCGGAGCGGCTCCGTGCGCTCCGGCGCAAGCTGCAGATCATCTTCCAGGACCCCTATTCCTCGCTGAATCCCCGCCGGACAGCGGGTCAGACGATCGCCGAACCGATTCGCGTGCATGGCATCGTCGGCAAGCAGGAGATAGCAGAACGCGTCAGCACGCTGCTCGCCGAAGTGGGGCTTTCGCGCGAGAGCGCGAGCCGTTATCCGCACGAGTTCTCGGGCGGGCAACGGCAGCGTATCGTAATCGCCCGGGCGCTCAGCCTCGATCCGGAGTTCCTCGTGGCGGACGAGCCGGTATCTTCACTTGACGTCTCGATCCAGGCGCAGATTCTACTTTTATTGAAAACGCTGAAGGAAAAGCGTCGGCTCGCTTATCTTTTCATTTCCCACGATCTTGGCGTGGTGCGTTACTTCTGTGAGCGCGCAGCGGTGATGTATCTAGGTCGTCTCGTGGAGACGGGACCGATTCCGGACCTCCTGGACGCGCCGCTGCATCCATACAGCCGCGCGCTGCGCGACGCCTCGCTCGTACCCGATCCGCGGATGAGGACGCGTATCGCGAGGATCGAAGGTGACGTGCCTTCACCGGTCGACCCGCCCGTGGGCTGCCACTTTCACCCGCGTTGTCCGCGGGTGATGCCGATCTGTCGCGAAGCGTATCCCGGATGGACGCAGGTGAGCGAGGCACGCGGCGTAGCTTGTCATCTGTTTACGCAGACCCAGCCGCCTGCTGCGGATTCATCGGGCGGCAACTCAATGGATAAAGGATCATCACCATGAAGATTGTCAAGGCGCGAATTTACTTGATCAATATTGCGGGGCGGCACCCGGTCCTGGTCGAATTGATCACCGACCAGGGTCTCTCCGGGGTCGGCGATGCGGCCGTTGCCTACGGCTCCGGCGGTACAGCCGCCGCGGGCATGATCAAGGATCTGGTTGAAGAGATCATCCTCGGCAAGGATCCATTCCGGATAGAGGCGCTATGGGGAGAAATGTACGATCACAGCTTCTGGGCGAAGGGCGGCGGCCCGATCGTTTTCGCCGGGATCAGTGCGATCGAACAGGCGCTGTGGGACATCAAAGGCAAGGCGCTCGGCGTGCCTGTCTACGAGATGCTGGGCGGCAAATGCCGTGAAGACGTGCGGGTCTATGCCAATGGCTGGTCATTCAGTTGCATCACTCCCGACGATTTCGCCCGCGCGGCGGAGAACGTGGTGCGTGACGGCTATGACGCGCTGAAAATGTATCCGCTCGCGCGGCCGTTGGAAAAAAGTCCGCACGGCAACATCAAGCACATCGAGGGCCGGCAGATCAACCGCGACTTCGCCGACCTCGCGGTCGCCAAAGTAAAGGCGGTGCGCAACGCGATCGGCCCCAAAGTCGATCTGATGGTCGACATGAGCGCGGAGCTCACCATCGACGCAGTGATCCGGCTGGGTCAACGGTTCGAAGAATTCGACATCTTTTTTTTCGAGGAACCGGTCGACCCGTTCGACGTGGAAGCGCTGAAAAAAGTCTCGGAGAAAGTCAACTTGCCAATCGCCGTCGGCGAGCGGCTCTACACCCGCTATGGTTTTCGCCGCGTCATGGAATTGCACGCGGCCGATATCCTGCAGCCCGATATCGGCAATACCGGCGGGATCCTGGAGACGCTGAAGATCGCGGCGATGGCCGAAACCTACAACATGCGCATCCAGCCGCACCTGTGCGCCAGTCCGGTCGCCACCGCCGCGGCGTTGCAACTCGACGCCTGCGTTCGCAATGTCATCATCCAGGAGCTGTATCCGTACCGGGCGCCGGAGCATTTCCAGATTGTCGATCACGCTCCGGAGTGGGACGTGCAGAATGGCCGCATGCCCATATCGGACCGCCCCGGCCTGGGCGTCGAACTAGTGGCCGAGCGGGTGCTGCCTTTCCTCTGGGCGGAATGCACGAGCTGATTGGGCAGGCACAAGCGCCGGCAACGCCGATGCGGGCCGGGGTGAGCACCCCCGGTACCAGTCAGGCGCGGCGCTGACCTGGACACTGAAACGGAGGAAAACATGGAACTGGAAGCCATCAAGAAGACGCCCGCGGATCAGCAGGCCGCCGACGCCCTGCGACAGAAGATTATCAGCGGGGAGCTCGCGCTGGGAGAGCGCTTGATCGAAGCCACGCTCGCCGAACGGTTCGCGCTGTCGAGAGGCACGATACGGGCGGCCCTGCACCAGCTCGCTCGAGAGGGATTAATAATCCAGGTTCCTTATACGGGATGGAGCGTCATGGTCCTCACCACCCGCGACGTGTGGGAGCTGTTTACATTGCGCGCCAGCCTGGAGTCTCTGGCGTCGCGCCTGGCCAGCGAACAGCTCGATGCCGAAGGGCGGGCAACGCTAAAAGCCGCGTACGCCGCGCTGGTTGACGCAAGTCGGACGCGGTCCCCTGCAATCATTGCCGAAGCCGATTTTCGACTGCACAAGACTATCATCGACCTGAGCGGACACAGCCGATTGAGGCAGCAGTACCGGCTCGTCGAGCAACAAATCCGACTCTACATTGTGTCGGGCGATTCGAAAATCGTCGACGAGCGAATTGTGCTGGCTCACCACAAGGCAATCGTCGATGCGATACTCGCGCAGG
>PLYG01000096.1 GCA_003153335.1 Betaproteobacteria bacterium
CCGGCACTCCGTCCATGACGATATCGCGGCTCGACGTCGTATTGAGCTTCAAGGCGATAAACGACCATTGATTGAGCGCGACCGAGCCGGAGGGCCAGATCGCGGGCGCGATGTTGAGCGGCTGCCACCCGTTGCCAAACCACTCGAACGACAGGAGAGCATTGCCCTGGGTAGACAGGGCGATCAGGCCGGCGCCTCGATTGTCCTGATTGCCAAACGACACCAGCATCCCAAAGGTCACGAAATCCTCGGGCCGGAAGAAACCGGCGAAAAAGAAAGGCATTCGCGGCACATTCTCGCCCACGTCGCAGCGCGCCTGATTGGCGAACAAGCCTTGATTGCCCTTGTCGCCGGCGAACTTGACATAGGTTGGAAACCGGCTGTCAGGGATGGGCGCGTCTCGTGCCAGTCCCGGCGGCGGCGCTGCCGCGGCGATGGCGACGCACAGCGCCAGAATCGGCGGAAGTTTCGCCAATCCACGGCAATCGCGCCTGGTCCGCGACGGGCTCGCGATCGTTGATGGCATGGTGATCCGGCTCCTTCTCCCTCGGGCGCGACGACCGTTCGGTGCGCTCCTGGTTTTGCGATTGTTTGAGGTGGATGGCAACCGAGACCCCTGGCCTCGCTTACCCGCCCGGCGCACAATCCGTCGTCTTCCCACGACCCGGAATCCCACTATGACCATCGATCCCCATCTCGCCAAAGCCTTCGACGGCGTCTNNGCGTCTCCACCGCCACCATCACCACGGTCCTGCTGAAGAAGGGTCTCCGCAACGTCTGGATGCGCGGGACGAAGCCGATCCGCTCGCCGCAACCCCGGCAAATCGGCCGCGCCTTCACCCTCCGCTTCGTCCCGGCCCGGGAAGACCTCGCCACCCCCGCATCCTGGGCCTCCCCGATCTCCACCCGTGCCGCGATCGAGGCCATGCCCGAAGGCTGCATCGCCGTCGTGGACGCGATGGGCGTCACCGATGCCGGCATTTTCGGCGACATCCTCTGCGCCCGCATGGCGAAACGAGGCGTTTCCGCCCTGATCACCGACGGCGTCGTGCGCGATGTGGCGGGCGTACTGGGCACCGGATTGCCGGTCTGGTGCCAGGGAGTCGCCGCTCCGGCCTCCGTCGCCGGCCTGACCTTCGTCGGGTGGAATGAGCCGATCGGTTGCGGCGGCGTCGCCGTATTCCCGGAAGACCTCGTCGTGGTCGACGATGATGGCGCCGTGGTTGTCCCCGCCGCGTTGGTGGACGCCGTCGCCGCCGTCGCCGCCGCCGTCGCCGCCGAGGCCGCCGAACAGGAGCGCCAGGAAGCCTGGATCATGTCCGAGGTCGACAAAGGGGCGTCTCTCCCCGGACTGTATCCCCCCAACGCCGAAAACAAGGCCCGCTACGACGCCTGGGCCAAGGGCCGGTAACACCCGTTTCAGGATCAACCCCAATGCCTGATAGTATCCCCGTGAACGGCGACACGATCATCGTCGACATGATCCGCAAATTCGCCCGGGAGCGGCTGGCTCCGATGGCGGCGGAGCGGGAGAAGAAGCGGCAAATCGAGCCGGAGGTGATCCGCGAACTGGGCGAACTCGGCGTGTTCGGCGCCACCACCCCTGCCGAGTGGGACGGCAGCGAAATCGATCCCGTAACGTACGCCATGCTGCTGGAGGAAATCGCGGCGGGCGACGGCTCCGTTTCAACAATGGTGTCGGTGCACAATTCCCCGACGTGCATTGTCATATCCAACTCCGGCACCGATGCGCAGAAGGATCGCTGGCTGCGCAAGCTCGCTACCGGGGAGGCGGTGGGTTCGTTCGGATTGACCGAACCTCAGGCGGGGTCGGACGCGTCCAATCTGCGCACGCGAGCAGTCAAAAAGGGCGACCGGTATATCGTCAACGGTTCGAAACAGTTCATCAGCAACGCCACGCATCCAGGCAGTCTGGTGTTTTTCGCGGTGACCGACCCATCGGCGGGCAAGCGCGGGATTTCCTGTTTCGTGATCGATAAGAACCATCCCGGTTTCTCCGTCGCTCGCACCGAGGAGAAGTTGGGGCAAAAAGCCTCCGATACGTGCGCGCTGAGTTTCGAGAATGTGGAAATCCCGGAAGACCAGCGCATCGGCGCCGAAGGCGAGGGCTACAAGATCGCGCTGGCCAATCTGGAAGGCGGACGGATCGGGATAGCCGCGCAATGCGTGGGGATGGCGCGCACCGCGTTCGAGGCGGCGCTGGCCTATGCCAAGGAGCGGCAGAGTTTTGGCAAGGCTATCATCCTGCATCAGGCGGTCAATTTCCGGCTGGCCGACATGGCGACCCAGATCGAAGCGGCACGCCAGTTGATCTGGCATGCTGCGTCGCTCAAGGACGCGGGCTTGCCCTGCCTCAAGGAAGCGTCGATGGCCAAGCTCTTTGCCTCCGAAATGGCCGAGCGCGTTTGCTCCGACGCGATCCAGATCCACGGCGGCTACGGGTATGTCAACGACTTCCCGGTCGAGCGCATCTACCGCGATGTTCGCGTGTGCCAGATCTACGAAGGCACCAGCGACATTCAACGCATGGTCATCGGGCGCAACCTGTGATCGAATCGGGTCGGCGGGCGCTGTCCATCCCAAGCAAACACCATCGGAGCTGACATGCCGAAGCCCATCGAGTTCTACTTCGACTTTTCCTCGCCCTATGGGTATTTCGCCGCCGAGCGAATCGATGCGCTTGCCGGAAAGTACGACCGCACCGTCCATTGGCATCCGGTGTTGCTGGGTGTGATTTTCAAGCAGACCGGCATGGCGCCGCTCACCCAGGTCCCGATCAAGGGCGAGTATTCGACGCGAGATTTTTCGCGCACGGCGCGCCTGATGAAAATTCCGTTTGTGATGCCGTCGGTGTTTCCGATTCCATCGCAGGCACCCGCGCGGGTCATGCTGTGGATTGCGGGCCACAACGCGGAAGCCGCCAAGGCCTATGCCAAGGTCGCCTATCGGGCGTATTTCGTCGATGGCTTTGATATATCCAAACCCGATACAGCCGCAGCGCTGGCGGCTGGGCTCGGCCACGACCGCAATGCCGCGATGGCCGCGATCGAGGATCCGCAATTCAAGGCCGCGTTGAAGTCGGAAGTCGAACAGGCGATCGCCAACGGCGTGTTCGGGTCGCCCTTTGTCATCATCGACGGCGAGGCGTTCTGGGGCGCAGATCGGCTGGCGATGGCCGAGGAGTGGCTGAAGACCGGAGGATGGTAAGGTGTGTCCTTCGGCTCACGGATTGTCGCCTGAGCGGGCACCGCGCACGCAGCATCGCGCAGCGCGCTCCCGTCGCCACACGGATTTCGCAGGAGGTTGATCATGCCCATCACCAAAGGTCACAAGCAGTTGCTCGCGGAGGCCAGAAAGAAGATTCGCTCCATCCCGGCGGCCGAGGCCGTGGCGAGGCTCGGCGACCCGACGACAGTGTTCGTCGACGTCCGCGATCCGCGGGAACTCGAGCATGAAGGCGTAATTCCCGGCGCCCTGCACGCGCCGCGCGGGATGATGGAGTTCTGGGTCGACCCGGAGAGCCCCTACTACCGCCCGGTATTCGGCGAGGAGTCGAAGACGTACGTGCTTTTTTGTGCGCTAGGCTGGCGCTCGGCGCTCACTGCCGCGACGCTCACCGACATGGGCATGACCAACGTATGCGACATCGAAGGCGGTATCGAAGCCTGGAAGCTGGCG
Organism: Betaproteobacteria bacterium; assembly: GCA_003153335.1. GTDB lineage: Bacteria > Pseudomonadota > Gammaproteobacteria > Burkholderiales > Casimicrobiaceae > PALSA-1005. The sequence continues at coordinate 3,700 of PLYG01000096.1, forward strand.
GGCGGTCCCGTCGTTCCGAAGCCGCAGAAAAAAGCGAATCCGCAGTGAATCCGGTCGGCGTGCGCACTCGACCATCTGGCTGAGCGCCATCATGCCCGTCATCGAATCCAGACTCAATCTTCGCGATGATTCTTTCCAGGCCAATGTCCGGCTGATGGAAGCGCTGGTGGCGGACCTGCGCGCCAGGATCGATCACATCGCACAGGGTGGCGGCGAGGCGGCGCGCAAAAAGCACACAGCGCGAGGCAAGCTGCTCCCGCGCGATCGTGTCCGGATGCTCTGCGATCCGGGCGCGCCGTTTCTTGAACTCTCGCAACTGGCCGCGTACCACATGTATCACAACGACGCACCGGGAGCGGGGATGATCACCGGCATCGGGCGGGTGTCCGGCCGCGAGTGCGTGATCGTTTGCAATGACGCGACGGTCAAGGGCGGCACGTATTTTCCGATGACCGTGAAGAAACATTTGCGGGCGCAGGAGATCGCGCAGCAGAACAATCTGCCCTGCATTTATCTGGTGGACTCGGGCGGGGCGAACCTGCCGAATCAGGATGAGGTCTTTCCAGACCGCGAGCATTTTGGGCGCATTTTCTACAATCAGGCCAACCTGTCGGCGCTGGGGATCCCGCAGATTGCCGTGGTGATGGGGTCGTGCACGGCGGGCGGTGCGTATGTGCCGGCGATGAGCGACGAGACNNGCGCATGCGCTGGGCATCGCGCGGCAGATCGTGGCTAACCTGAATCGCGTCAAGACGGCGCCCTCGGACGTGGTCGCCCCGCGCGACCCGTTGTACGATCCGCGCGAACTGTACGGCGTGATCCCGGCCGATACCCGCAAGGCCTACGATGTGCGCGAGGTGATTGTCCGTATCGTCGATGGCAGCGAGCTCGATGAATTCAAGCAGAACTATGGCACGACGCTGATCACGGGCTTTGCGCGAATCTTCGGCTATTCCGTAGGTATCATTGCCAATAACGGCGTGCTGTATTCGGAATCGGCGTTGAAGGCCGCGCACTTTATCGAGCTGTGCAGCCAGCGCCATATTCCGCTGCTCTTTTTGCAGAACGTCACCGGTTTCATGGTGGGCAAGAANNCCAAGTTCACCGTCATCATCGGCGGTTCGTATGGCGCCGGCAATTACGGAATGTGCGGCCGCGCATTCGGGCCGCGGTTCTTGTGGATGTGGCCCAATGCGCGGGTATCCGTGATGGGCGGCATGCAGGCAGCCAGCGTGCTCGCCACAGTCAAGCGCGATGGCATCGAAGGCAACGGCGGCACCTGGACCAGGGAAGAGGAAGAGGCGTTCAAGAAGCCGATCCTCGAGCAATACGAACACCAGGGTCATCCCTACTACTCCAGCGCGCGGCTCTGGGACGACGGCGTGATCGNNCGAAGTTCGGCGTGTTCCGGATGTAGCCGGATTACAGACCCATGCACGATTCGATCTACGTCACTGCCGAGCACGAACTTCTGCGCGATCAGGTGCGGCGCTTTGTCGCCGACGAGATCGAGCCCTGCGCTGTGGCATGGGAGGAACAAGGCTTTGTGCCGCGGGAGGTCTTGCGGCGCATGGGTGGCCTGGGTTTTCTGGGCTTGATGTATGCGCCCGAGCACGGCGGCGCGGGCGCCGATCCCCTCACTAACCTCGTGTTCGCCGAGGCGCTGTCGCAATCGACGTTTGGCGGCTTTATCGTGACTGTCCTGGTCCACACCGACATGGCTTCGCCGCATTTGCATCATGCGGGGAATGCGGCGCAGTTGGCGCAGTACATGCCCGGAATCATCAAGGGCGAGGCCATTACCGCTGTCGCCGTCACCGAACCCGACGCAGGCTCGGATGTCGCCGGGATCCGCACGCGGGCCGAGCGCGTTGGCGGCGGGTTCCTGATCAACGGCAGCAAGATGTTCATCACCAACGGCGTGCATGCCGATGTGTATTTCGTCGCCGCCAAGACCAGCCGCGAGGCGCGAGGCGCGCACGGTATTTCGATGTTCATCGTCGACAAGGGCACCCCGGGGTTTCGTGTCGGCCGCGCGCTGAAGAAAACGGGCTGGCTTTCCTCCGACACCGCGGAACTGATTTTCGAAGACTGCCGCATTCCTGCGTCGAATCTGCTGGGTCGCGAGAACGAAGGCTTTTATTCGGTGGTGAAGAACTTCCAGAACGAGCGGCTGATGTGCGGCGCAATGGCGCTGGGGCATGCGACCCAGGCGATGCGCTTGACGCTGGAACACGTCAAGCAACGCCAGGCATTCGGCAAGCCGCTGTGGGACAAGCAGACGATCCGGCAACGCCTCGCCATGCTCTCCGCCAAGACCGAAGCGCTGCGCTCGTACACTTATCACTGCGCGTGGCTGATGAGCCAGGAGCGCGACTGCGTCAGGGAAATTTCCGGACTCAAGGCGCTCGCGGGCGAGCTGGTCAATGAAGTCTTGTATACCTGCCAGCAGTTCCACGGCGGCATGGGCTATATACGCGAAACCGCCATAGAGCGGCTGTGGCGCGACGCGCGCATCCTGGCCATCGGCGGCGGCGCGACCGAAGTAATGCTGGAAGAAGTCGCGAAACGCTTATGAATTCAACCCCTGACAGCGAAACGCCTCCGGTCAGCATCATCGTCCGCCGCAGGGGTCGGTTGCTGCCTCGCGAGGCTGTCGGATCGGATTTTCGCCAAACGCCAGATTCGCTTTGCCCTGGAGCCGGGCGAAGGCGGCGAGTTGCCATGAACTTGGCGTCATATCGCAGTGCTGCGCTGGAGCTGCATTCATGTTCGACAAAATCCTGATCGCCAACCGCGGTGAAATTGCCTGCCGCGTCGCCAGCACGGCCCGTCGCATGGGCATACGCACGGTTGCCGTTTATTCCGACGCCGACGCGAACGCGCTGCATGTCGCCGCCTGCGATGAAGCCTTCCGGTTGGGGCCGGCCCCCGCGCGCGACAGCTATCTGCGGGGTGACGCCATCATTGACCTCGCGCGCCGCTGCGGCGCGCAGGCGATACACCCGGGCTACGGCTTTTTGTCGGAGAACGAAGCCTTCGCCCGGCAATGCGCTGAGGCCGGGCTGGTGTTCATCGGTCCGCCGCCGTCGGCAATCGCCGCGATGGGATCCAAGTCCGAATCGAAACGCCTGATGGGCAAGGCTGGCGTGCCGCTGGTTCCCGGCTACCACGGCGAAAGCCAGGGCGCGACGCTGCTGCAGCGCGAGGCCGATCAGATCCGCTATCCGGTGTTGATCAAAGCTTCGGCCGGCGGCGGCGGCAAGGGCATGCGCGTAGTCGAAAAGAGCGGCGATTTCGCTGCCGCCCTTGCGTCGTGTCAGCGCGAGGCCAAGGCGAGTTTTGGCGACGATCAGGTTCTGATCGAACAATACCTGACCAAACCCCGGCATATCGAAATCCAGGTGTTCGCCGATACGCACGGTCAGGCGGTGTCGTTGTTTGAGCGTGACTGTTCGATTCAACGGCGACATCAGAAAGTTCTGGAGGAAGCGCCGGCACCCGGCATGCAACCGGAACGCCGCCGGCGGATGAGCGAGGTAGCTTTGGCGGCCGCTCGCGCGGTCGGCTATGTCGGTGCTGGAACCGTTGAATTCATTGCCGAACAGGGTCAATTCTACTTTCTGGAAATGAACACCCGATTGCAGGTGG
>PLYG01000252.1 GCA_003153335.1 Betaproteobacteria bacterium
GTTCGAATCCCGCACGGCCTACCACTCCCCGGCCCCTCCCCCGCATCAGCACTCTTCTGACGGTATCCGTGCCGCGCCGAGGCAGCGTCGCAGCCTCACCTCTGCTACGCTATTCACTCTTTGAATCTCCAGTGAAGGAACGCAATGCAGGGGCAGGGTCTGGATCACGATGCGCTGGATCGGCTGCGGCAAACGCATCCGGCCTGGCGGTTGCTGGCTGCCGACCACGCGCCGTTGCTGCTGGGNNGAACCGGCGCGCCATTCCCGCGCCGGAGCTGATCTCGCACCTCGATGCGTATCTGTCGCAACTCGCGGAAACGCATGGTGCGGAGCGGTATCCCAAAAGCGCCCGCCAGTATCTCGACGACTGGGCCGCGCCCGAGCGGGGCTTCCTGCGCAAGTACTATCCGCGCACCGGCGACGACGCCGAATTCGATCTGACGCCTTCGGCTGAGCGCGCGCTGGAGTGGATACAGGGCTTGCTGCCACAGGAGTTCGTTGGGACCGAGTCGCGGCTGCTGACCTTGCTCCACCTGCTGCGCGACCTCGCGATCGGCGCGCATACCGATCCGGCAGCCCGCGTCGAGCAACTGGAAAGTCAGCGCGCGGAGTTGCAGCGGGAGATCGAGCGCGTGCAGTCCGGCCGCGCCGGGCCGATGGATGCGACCCAGATCCGCGAGCGCTATTTCCAGATCACCGACACGGCGCGCCGGCTGATCGGAGACTTCCGGCAGGTCGAGGAAAACTTCCGTGGCCTTGATGCGCAGACGCGCGAGCGCATTGCGCTGTCGACGCAAGCGAAGGGTGCCCTGCTCGACGACATCTTCGGCGCCACCGATCACATCCGGCAGTCCGACCAGGGCAAGAGCTTCGACGCGTTCTGGGAATTCCTGATGTCGCCGCAGCGGCAGGATGAAATGCAAAAGTGGCTGCGCGCGGTGCACGAACTTCCGCCGGTTAACGAACTGGCGCCTGACGAATTCATGCGCCGGATTCCGTATCTGCTGCTCGATGCCGGTGAAAAAGTGCACGGGACCGTGGCGCAACTGGTCGAACAATTGCGCCGCTACGTCGACGACCAGGCGCAACTCGAAAATCGCCGGATACTCGACCTGATCCGCAACATCGAAGGCCACGCCGTCGCGCTCAAGCCGGCCCCGCCCCGCGACCCGGCCTTCGCCGCCATCGACGAGATGGCGCCCCAGTTCACGCTCCCGATGTGCCGCGCGCTGTACCGTCCGCCGCGCAATCCCGTGCTCCAGAGCGGCGCGGTCGAGACGGGTGAGGCCGTGCTCGACTTGTCGGCGCTGTTCGCGCAGAGCGCCGTCGATGAGCAGGTATTGCGCGCGCGTATCGACGAGTTGCTGCGCGGGCGGACGCAGGTGACGCTGGCCGAAGTGGCAGCGGCGTTTCCGCCCGAGCATGGCCTGTCCGAGATCGTTGCCTATCTGCGGATTGCCGCCGCCGGCGACGATGCCGCGACGGTCGACGAGACGGTCACCGACTTGGTCGACCTTCCGGCCCATGCCAACAAACCCCAAAAGCGCGTGCGCGTGCCGCGCGTGATTTTCACGGGCCGATGACTATGGACAGTTCTTCGCGTTCGCAACTGCCACGGGTGCTGGTCAACCTGTTCCGCGGCATCGTCTACCGCGAGCAGTCGGCCGAGCGCTGGCGCGACCTCATCGGGCTGCAGGCCGCGGCGCGCGACTATGTGCGCGTGCTGGGGCTCGAACTGATCATCGACGAAGCGGAAGGTTACGCCTTCCTGCGTCAGCTCGATGCCGAAAGCGCGGCGGATACCGGCGATACCGGAGAGACTGCGACGCCCGAGGAGACGGAAGCGTTGCCCCGGCTGATCGCCCGCCGCCAGCTCAGCTATCAAGTCAGTCTGCTGCTGGTGCAACTGCGCAAGCGCCTCGCCCAGCACGACGCGCTGGGCGGCGACACGCGGCTGGTCCTGACCCGGGAGCAGATCGTCGATATGACGCGGACATTCCTGCCCGCCAGCACCAACGATGCGAAGCTCACCGACCAGATCGCGCGCCAGATTGAGCGCGTCGAGGAACTGGGGTTCCTGAGGAAGACGAAGGAGGACGGCGACTCGTACGAAGTTCGGCGCATTCTGCGCGCCTTCGTCAATGCCGACTGGCTGGCCGAACTCGAAGCGGTGTACCGGACTCATGCCGAACAACTTGACTAGAGCGCAGGACTTGCTCCCCGGGTTGGGCGGCGCATCGACCGAGGAGGGAACGCCGCGTCCCGACTTCCGGCTCGCACGCTTTGAAGTATTGAACTGGGGCACCTTCAACAGTCGCGTGTGGGCCATCTTTCCTGAAGGGGAAAACGCACTGCTGACCGGCGACATCGGCTCCGGTAAGTCGACCCTGGTGGATGCGCTGACCACGCTGTTGGTGCCGCCGCGCAAAATCACCTACAACAAGGCAGCCGGCGCCGAAGGCCGCGAGCGCTCGCTCTATTCGTACGTGCGCGGCGAATACCGGACGGTCTCCAATGAAGTGACCGGCGGCGCCCAGGCGCAGGCGCTGCGCGGCGAGAACACGTACAGCGTGATCCTCGGGATGTTCGCCGACCGTGTGCAGCGACGGGTGGTCACGGTCGCGCAGGTTTTCTGGACGAAGGAGGGTGAGCGCAGTCCCGGGCGCCTCTATGTCGTTGCGGACAGCGATCTGAGCATCAAGGGCCAGTTCACCGATTTCGGCTCCGACATCCAGGGCCTGCGCAAGCGCCTGCGCGCCAAGGCTGGCGTTGTGCTGTTCGACAGCTTCGAGGAATACGGCGAGCGGATGCGGCGCGACCTCGGCATTCCGCACGCGCAGGCGCTGGACCTGTTCTACCAGACCGTGTCGATGAAGTCGGTCGGCAATCTCACCGACTTTGTCCGCCGGCACATGCTCGAGCCCGATGACACCGGCGAGCGGATTCGCGCGCTGATCGGCAATTTTGAGAACCTCAACCAGGCGCACGAAGCGGTAGTCCGTGCCCGCGATCAAATCGGGCGCCTTGCCCCGCTGGTCGCCGATGGCACGGAGATGGACACGATCGAGGAACAAGTGGCGTTGCTGCGGCGGGCGCGCGAGTGTCTTTCGGCCAGCTTTGCCGGCCATCGCGCAAGCTTGCTCAAAGAGCGGATCGAGAGCCTGGAGTTCGATGCGAAAAAGCTGGAGCAGAAACTGGCCCAGATTGGCGCCCGGCTTGGCGCACTGTCCCGCGAACGCGCCGACGTCCGCGCGGCGGTCGAACTGCAGGGCGGCGGTCGCATTCGCGAGATCGAGGCGGAGGTCGGCCGCAAGCAGTTGGAGCGAACGCAGCAGCAGAGCAACGACCAGCAGTACCGCAAGTTGTGCGACGCGTTGGGCATCCGCCCGGGCACCACCCTCGATGCGTTCATGGCGGCGACGCGCGACGCCGCGAAACGCCACGCCGAAATCGACTTCGAAAAGCAGCGGCTCGACCGTCTGGCGATCGACAAGGCGGTAGAGTTCCGCGCGGCGAGCAGCCGCGACAAGGAGTTGTCCGAGGAAATCCAGTCGCTGAAGGGTCGCGAGAGCAACATCCCGGTCAACAACATCCGGATCCGCGACGCGCTCGCCGAAGCGCTGNNGGGAGGGCGCGATCGAGCGCGTGCTGCACGGCTTCGCTCTCAGCCTGCTGGTGCCCGAGGCCTTGTATGGTCGGGTCAGTCACTATGTCGATCGCACTCACCTGCAGGGCCGCCTCGTCTATCTGCGGGTGCGCGAAGACAGCGGGCGGCAGCCAGTGCGCTCGGCCGGGCCCCGATCTGTGGTGCGCAAGCTGGAGATCAAGCCGGACAGCGGGCACTACGCCTTCATGGAAAGGGAACTCGCCGAGCAGTTCGACTACGCCTGCTGCGAAGACTTGGACGAATTCAGCCGGTTGCCGCGCGCCATCACCAAAAGCGGCCTCGTCAAGGCGCAGGAACGGCGCCACGAAAAAGATGACCGATTCCGGATCGACGATCGCTCGCGCTACGTGCTCGGCTGGGACAATAAGGCCAAGCTCAGGACCTTGCAAGGCGAACAGAAGCTCGTACGGGAAGGCCTGCTGGCGATCAGCGCGGCGCGCGAAGTGCTCAAGAAACAGGCCGATGCGTGCGACCAGCAATTGCGCGCCGCGGAGCGCCTGGTCGAACTCGATGATTACGCAAGGATCGACTGGCGCACGACCGCGGCGGCGATACAGCGGCTCGAAGACGAGAAGCGCGAGCTGGAGGCCTCGAACGACCAGTTGCGCACCCTGCGCGAACGCCTCCTGC